>JBDKIP010000082.1:0-3935 GCA_039797015.1 Bacteroidota bacterium | reverse complement strand
AGTATTGTTGTTGGTGGTAGGCCAGCAGGAGTTGTGTGGAACGCTGTTCATACAAACTCACGAGTAGCAGGTGATAGCTAAATGCCGGAAATTGTTTGGTTGCGGCGCCGCAGACATAGGCTGCCTGTGTAAAATTAAATGGGGGGATCTGGTGCGTGATGTCGATCAGTTGTACATCCGGATTGATTTTTAGCAAAACTGCTTTGAGTGCGCCGACCAAATAGTCGGGTTGACCAATGTCGGATGAAAGCGTGATCAGGGGGGCGCGCATTCGGTGTTGAATTACTTGACGAGTTCTCCGTTCTTGAAAAAGAATTTATGGGCTAACTGATCGGCCCAAGCGGGAAAGAACTTGTTTAGGAATACGGTTCGTTTACCGGTGAACGTAAGCACCAGGGTGCGTTTTTTCTTTTCCATGGCTTGCAGAATGTGGCGAGCACACACATCTGCGGGCATCATCTTTGATTCGTCCATCGGGGTTTCTCCTTGCTGACGAGCGTCTTTGTTCAAGGCTACCTGGCGAATGTTGGAGGTGGTGAAACCCGGACAGACCCACATCACATGCACGTTCGATTGCAGCAGCTCGGTACGAAGGGCTTCCATCCATCCTTGCAGGGCGAACTTACTAGCCGAGTACCCACTTCTTCCGGGAAGGCCCCGATATCCGGCAATGGAAGAGACGCCCACGATGGTTCCCTGTGTTTTCAACAAGGAGGGCAGTGCATATTTCGTGCAATACACGGCTCCGTAGAAGTTGATGTCCATGACCTGTCGGATCACATCCAAATTGGCGTCTTTGAACAGGGCACGCATGGATATGCCAGCATTGTTGATCAGCACGTCAATAGCGCCAAAGGTTTCCAGGGTCCGTTCGATGAAAAGCCGGCAATCGTTTTCGATGCTGACATCGGCCACATGGGTAAATAGGGAAGCCCCCGGGAATTGTGTTTGCAGCTGATATAGTTTATCGGCGTTTCGTCCGCAGGTGGCCACACGTGCGCCAGCGGAGAGGCACTCCTCCACAAGGGCTCTGCCAATGCCATCGGTTCCGCCGGTTATGACGATCACTTTATCTTTCCAAGTGGTCATGTTTCCCATTTTTACAAACCTACCTCAATTTATGCTTGACTCGGATCGATTTTCTAACGAGTCGGACCAAAAACTTTTGGGATATACCATCGGGGACATTATTTTTGCACTCCCTAAAGAAAGCGGTCGATCTCGTAGCTCAGTTGGTAGAGCAATACACTTTTAATGTATGGGCCCTGGGTTCGAGTCCCAGCGGGATCACAGACAACTAAACCCCTCGCATGAGGGGTTTTTTCATATCAATATCCGCTGTGCGGGCAGTTTATTCGGGTTTTGAGAAGATCGCCTCTTTTTCACGCATCAGGTAAAGCATCAAGTGCTGCAGCATGCGCCGGTAGTGCTCCTTTTTCCCATGCTCGGTTTCTATGTTGACGTATCGAAGTTGTTGTTGGGCAGCGTATACGCTCAGGGATCCGTCTTTTTTTACTCGAGCGGAGTCTTGCCAGATCACATTGAAGCAAGCCTCCGCCATGTGTTCATAGATCAGGCTGTCGGTGGTGAGCACGATGTCGTCGGGGTCCTCTTCGGGGTTGGCAAACACCCGTCGGGCATCATTGGATCTCTTTCCGCCGGGCAAATATTCACGGATCCCAAATCCCTCATCAAAATTGTTATGAAGGGCAATGATGCAGCGGATCGAGTCGGGAAGAAGTCTCAGAAGTTGTTTGCCGAATGCTTCTATTTCTTTGATGACCGGTTCCGGTGCCTGATGTCGATTCAATTCGGATAGGTTCATCTTTATTCCGGACCGCTCGAAAATTCGGTTCGGATCGATCGACCATTTGCGTTTTCGATGCTGGACCGTCAAGTTCCTTTTTTCCCCGTTCTCGATCTGGATCAGCTGTCCGCCACTGTAAGGAAGTATCTCCTGCGCCGCCTCCAGTGAGGACTGCTCCAGCCCATGCAGGTGGACAAACACCCACCCGCTGGATGCGCCATATCGGTCCTCACGCACCGGAATGGTTCGTTCTGCCAGACGAATCGAAACAAGGTTGCTGGTGGGGGAATAGGGAATAATCGGATAGAACGGGGAGGTGGAGGATTGACCCTGCACCAGGAGCGAAAAAAGAGATAGAAGAAGTGAGGGGGTCAGCCGCACGAGTTTCTTTGCAATCTAACGGAATTAAAGCGGAGATATTTTGTCGGCTTTGGCAATTTCATCAGCCATTTTTCCCAAAATGTTGGTTTGCAGCATTTGATTGGCCAAGCGGATCATGTTGCAAAAAGCCAGCGAGCCGGAAATGCCATGTCCTACGATCACCGGTTTTCTTACACCCAGTACGGGGGTGCCCCCATAATGTTCGAAATGAAATCGATTCAGAAACGGATGTTCGATGCCTGTTTGTTGAGCCATGTCGTACAGCGATTCAGCCATTTTGAGGAGGATGTTTCCGGTGAATCCTTCGCAAACAATGACATCTGCCTTATCCGTCATCAGGTCTCGTCCTTCTATGTTTCCGATGAAGTTGATCGAATTGTTTTGCTTTAACAAAGGGTACGTTGCTTGGGCAAGAATGTTTCCTTTGCCCTCTTCTTCGCCAACATTCAGTAGACCCACACGCGGGTTGTCGATATCAAACATGTGACGGGCATAGACGGACCCCATCAGTGCAAATTGATTCAGGTGCTCGGGCTTGCAATCGGCATTGAGTCCCACATCGAGTATGAGACCGGTCGTTCCATTTAGTTTGGGCATGACCGTACCCATGGTGGGACGAATCACGCCTTCCAGCGCCTGAATGCTGAAGAGGGTTCCAACCAACATGGCACCGGTATTCCCCGCGCTCAAAAACGCATCGATTTCTCCGCCCGCCAGCAACTGGAATCCCTTTGCGATGGAGGAATGAGGCTTCTCCTTGAGTGCGCGGGTGGGATGTTCTTGCATGCCAATCACCTCGGTGGTGTGGTGCAATGTGAGCGTTTCCCCCGAGAGGCCATTGGTCTGCATCCAGGCTTTAGCCATTTCTGCATCCCCAATCAGGTGCAGAGAAACAGGGTCCGCTTGCAGGTCCAGATACCGGCGAATGCCCAGCAAGACTTCGGCAGGGGCGTTGTCGCCCCCCATCAGGTCTATTCCAATGCGAAAGGACATAAATGCAAAAATCCCGTTACGGCAATTGCCGGTAGCGGGATTCAAGATAGTTTATTTAATCAGAGTGCGCGCAGCGGAGCTTTTTCAGCTACCAGCTTGCCTTTGTAGAAAAGCTTGCCTTCGTTCACGTGCGCACGGTGACGACGATGCGTTTCACCGGTTGTACCGTCTGTGCTGAGGGTAACCTCACTGGCTTTGTAATGCGTGCGGCGCTTGGCACTGCGTTGCTGACTGTGGCGTCGTTTAGGATTTGGCATACAATGGGTATTACAAGTTATTTGAAGTTAATCTTCCAGACCTTTTTCTTTAAAACGTTCCAAACCTTTCCAGATGGGGTTGTCGGATGGAGGAGCAGGGGGCTTTTCTTCACCGGTAAGCCACTTACGTGCCTCCGGGTTGCAAAAGGGACCGTCCATCACCTCGTAACCACATGATTTTTGGATGGGCAAACTCAGATTGATGAATTCGTAGATCCAGGCCTCAATGTCCAGGTGACTTTCCGTTCGGCTGATGTAAAATACATCCGGATCTTCTTCCTGTTCGTTCATGGCCTCCGGGTCTTCCACCATTTTGACCGTCATGTGGAATTCATCCCATAATTCAAGTGGTAAATTGCTGTTGCACCGATCGCAGGTGACTTCGAGCTGGCCCCCGATCTCAAAGTTGAGTCGGAGAAAACCATTCTGCTTGTCGAGCGAAAGCTTGACCATGGACCGGCATTTTCGAAAATCCGGTGTTTGGAATGCTTCAAAGA
>JBDKIP010000081.1:0-2827 GCA_039797015.1 Bacteroidota bacterium | reverse complement strand
TGCATGTTGTTGCGGGTGAAATATGCATTGGCAATGGTAGAGGTTACCCACGACTCTCCAAAGATGGTCAACTTTGGAAACTCCCTGGTGAGTGCATCGTTCATGTCATTCAAAAACTTCTCCTCGTTGTATTTGTACGTATCGACACGCCATCCATCAACACCATACTCTTCCGTAGCCCACAAATGGTACTGGATGAGGTAGTTGGCTACATCTGCATTTCGTTGGTTCAGATCCGGCAGATGGGGCACGAACCATCCATCGAGCATTTGTCGTTTGTCCTGTTGCGAGGCATAGGGGTCATAAAAAACCTCTTCTCGGTGATGCGGCGGATTTTTTCCTTGTGAGCTGTTCAGCCAATCCTTGGTTGGCGGATCGAGGGCGATCCAATGATAGCTTCCGATGTGATTGTAGACGGCATCTTGAATGAGTTTCATGCCATTCTGGTGAAGGTTGTCCGACAATTGCCGATAACCCGCATTGCCACCGAACCGTTTATCGACCTGATAATGATCCGTAAACCAATATCCATGGTAACCGGCTACTTGATTTCCCCATTCGGTCATGCGGGGCATGTCGTTTTCGTTGACCGGCGTCAGCCACACAGTACTCACCCCCAATTCTCTCAAATAATTCATTCGATCGGCCACCCCTTTGAAATCGCCTCCGTGACGGGAAAATTTGTCCGTCCGATCACAAAGTGTATCCCGATAACCAGCGACGATGTCATTCGATGGATCTCCATTGGCGAAGCGATCGGTCATGATCAGATAAATGAAATCACGCGCCTGCACGCCTTGAATGCGGGATAGCCCATTTTGTTTTGACCGAGGCTTCAAGACATAATTAATTTGACGGGCAGGGAGACCCGGAGCAGTCAACACAATGTTAAACGTTCCGGCTTTCGTCGTCGACGCAATGCGCAGATCGATGAACAGGTAATTGGAACTCTCCGCTTTGCGAACCCTGGACACCGTCACGCCCGGATAGGAAACCGAAGCCTTCGTGTATTTTCCAATCGATGGATCTTGAACCACCAAGTTTAGTTCAGCCCGTTTGAATCCTACAAACCAGTGGGACGGATAAATGGCGGGTTGCGCCTGTAAGCATAAACTGAATGTAATAGCCAGAAGGATAGAGGAAACTTTTTTCATATTACTTGGGTTCAGCAGTTGGGGTTAGTGTTTGGAGAGCGTAGTTTGTTTTTGATCACGTACAAACAGGATACAGGCCAATGCGGCGGAACAAAGCAACACCCCGCCGATCAGGACCGCCATCAATCGATCGTTGCCCAGGTAGTTCTCCATGATCTTTCCAAAACTCAGGGCCGCGATGATCTCCGGCAACACGATGAAGAAGTTAAATATCCCCATGTAAATACCTGTCTTCTCCTTGGGAATGCTGCCGGCCAACAAGGAGTAAGGCATGGAAAGGATCGAGGCCCAGGCAATCCCTACCAGGCTCATCGATACATAAAGCATCCAAGGTTCTTGAATGAAATTCACGGAGATCAATCCCATGCCGCCCAACAACAAACAGACCGCATGTGTCCATTTCTTTCCCAAACGGGCGACCCAGAAAGGAATGGTGAAGGAAAATGCGAACGTGACCAGATTCAGGATGGCGGAGGTGGCATTGGCGTGTTCCAGTCCCTCTGTGTAACGGATGGCATTTGTTTTGGCATCGCCCCCGAAAATATCAGCCGCTACGCCGGTGCTGTAATAAAACCACATCAGGAAAAGTCCCGGCCAGGTCAGGAACTGTACCAACGCAAGTCGCTTCATTGCATCGGGCATATTGCCAATGGCCTGAAGGATCTCTTGTACGCCCGCGCCAATGTTCAGGCGACCGGCCGATCGCTTTTGTTTCCAATCCGGGTCCGAAGGCGGATATTCCTGACTTTTGAAAACCGTATATAGAACGGCCACTAAAAAAACTGCGGAGCCGATGTAAAACGACCACATGATGTTTTGCGGAATGCCCCCCTCCCCTTTTTCACGGGATATGCCGAACCAGTTCACCAACAATCCGGGAAGGAACCCCGCGATGAAGGAAGCGGCACCGATGAACATGCTCTGCATGGCATAACCATAAGATTGCTGCTCTTCGTCCAAATTATCGGCCACGAATGCACGAAAGGGTTCCATCGTGATGTTGATGCAGGAGTCGAGTATCCACAACGTACCGGCCGCCATCCAAACGGCAGAAGAGTTGGGCATGATGAACAAGGCAAGAGAACTGAGAATGGCTCCAACCAAAAAGAAGGGTCTGCGCCGACCGAGCCTAGGATGCCAGGTTCGATCACTCAAATAACCCACGATCGGCTGAACCAATAAGCCGGTCATAGGCGCCGCCAACCAAAGTCCGGGAATCTGGTCTGCTTCGGCGCCTAAGAATTCATAGATGGCGCTCATATTGCCCATCTGTAAACTCCAGCCGAATTGAATGCCAAAGAAGCCAAAACACATGTTCCAGATCTGCCAAAAACTCAAACGGGGTTTGGGGCCTGTGTACGCGGTAGACATAGCAATCGATTTGCCCTAAGATAGCAAGAATATGTATTCAATACACGAAGTGTGCACCCTCCCGATCAGATCACAAAACCGCTGGGCAGCACTGCACCTTTTTTGATCACTACGATCCCATCTTTAACCGTATACAAGGCATGATCTGTATTGGGGAGATGATCTCCTCCGTTGATGCGCACGTCGTTGCCGATGCGTACGTTTTTATCCAATATCGCATTGCGGATGTAACAACGCTCCCCCACCCCTAGGGCGGGTTTGCCTTGCTGGTTTGATTCTTCGATCTCGTTCAAGGTTTCGTA
>JBDKIP010000080.1:0-6491 GCA_039797015.1 Bacteroidota bacterium | reverse complement strand
GTGCCGAAAAAAACTTTTCGAGGCGATTATTCTTTGGGTACAGCGGAGATGCCTGCAGCAGTTTTGGGGGCCGGTGTGGCGGCGGCCTTAGGAGTGGATGTCGGGAAGGAGGTGGGAACCTTGCGGGGATATTTGCCACGCAGGGGAGGTGGCAAAGCCTTGTCGGCAGAAAACATTACCGAGATCGATCTCTATCCTTCGGGTTCTTTTTTGATCCAGCAAGACTTTGACGAGCAATATGGGTTTACCCGATATGATTTTTTGAGGGATGCATTGGGATTGACGGCTTCTTCGGTTTCGGCCCTCGAATTAAAATTGACCGACGTGTCGAGGTCGACGGAAGTAAAACAGTCGTTGGCAACTTGGATGGGTCCGTCGTTTCGGGTGGAGGACCGATATGAACAGAACAGAAGTTTATATGGGATCATGAATGCCGAGCGATGGATCGTATATGGGGTCCTGTCATTGATTCTGGTGGTGGGTGCGTTCACCATGATCGGCGCACTGACCATGTTGATCTTGGAGAAGCAGACAGACATTCAGATCCTGCGGGCCATGGGAGCAGACGGTGGGGTGATCAAAGGTATTTTTTTGTCAGAAGGTATGTTGTTGGCAGCTGTAGGAGCTGGCATAGGCCTCATCGTTGCCGGTACCTTGATTTGGGCACAACAGCAGTTTCACCTGATTCCTTTGGGAGGGGGCAGTTTTTTGATCGATCATTATCCAGTTGAGTGGCGTAGCAGCGATGGCCTGTTGATCGCAGGGACTGTTTTCATCATTGCGGGAATCGCCTCTTGGGTGCCTGCTTCAAAAGCGGCATCAAAAATGAAATCCTTGCGTACTCAGTAATCGCCGATCGTTTCGGGCAATTGAGCCAGTGCACGGGCGAGCTGTTCGTCGTTCGGGGCAATGCCATGCCATTCATGGGTGCCCTCCATGAAATCAACTCCTTTGCCCATCTCGGTGCGCATCCGGATTAGAACGGGTTTTCCGTTTCCGGTTAGAGTTTTTGCTTTTTCCAATCCCGCTACCACCTCGTCGATCACATTTCCGTTCATTTCCAGTACGATCCAACCGAAGGATTCGAATTTGGCGCGGAGATCGCCGAGTGCCATCACCTTTTCGGTGGGGCCATCGATTTGCTGTCCGTTCCAGTCCACCGTGGCGATCAAATTGTCGATTTTGTGATGTGCCGCAAAAAGGGCTGCTTCCCAGATCTGTCCCTCGTCCAATTCTCCATCACCATGCAGGGAGTAAACGAGGTGTGGATCGCCGTTCATTTTTTTGGTGAGGGCGGCACCGGAGGCCACGCTGAGTCCTTGTCCCAACGAGCCCGATGCTATGCGTACGCCGGGAAGATGTTCATGTGTTGCAGGGTGACCCTGTAAACGCGAATTCAATTTTCGAAAGGTTCCCAGTTCTTCTGTAGGGAAATAGCCGGCACGGGAAAGGGTCGCATAAAAAACAGGTGAAATGTGTCCGTTTGACAGAATGAATACATCTTCTTCCGGGGCATTCATATCGAAAGAGGGATTGTGTTTCATTACCTGAAAATAAAGTGCGGCAAAGAAATCAGCACAGCCGAGGGAACCGCCGGGGTGACCACTGTTTACGCCGTGTACCATGCGAAGAATGTCGCGACGGATCTGGGTAGCCAGGGCAGTCAGTTGGTTCATGTAAATGATTTTTACAAAAATGCTTTGATTGAATGAAGGAATCATTTGTTTAGAGACAGTTCATTCCCACCATTTTTCAACATTGATGCAAGGTCTCGGTTTGGTGTACTGATCCGCATCATTTGTAGAATTTATTTCAATCCGTATCTTTGAATTCCAAATTTACTAATGCCCGAACTTTTTTTGCCCCTCGCGGTGGCATTCTTGCTTACGTTTCTGGCGGTTCCGGTAGTGATTGAGATCGCCACGGCCAATCGACTGTTCGACCGTCCCAATTCCCGCAAGGTTCACACGCGCCGTATCTCTTCATTGGGAGGGGTAGCGATTTTCACCGGATTTTTCATTGCGTGCATGCTATTCGGTTCAGAGCGCATGAATCCCTCTTTTCGTTTCTACATGGTTTCGTCGGTCATCATTTTTCTTTTTGGACTAAAAGACGACCTCAGCGAACTCACGGCAACCAAAAAGTTGATCGGTCAGGTGATCATTGCCGCTGTATTGATCCACGCCGGTGGTGTACGCTTGGAGGGCATGTATGGGCTTTTTGGTGTGCAGCAGGTGCCCCTGATGTTCTCCTATGTTATTTCTTATATGACGATCATCGTGATCGTCAATGCCTTCAATTTGATTGACGGGGTGGATGGATTGGCCACGAGTTTGGGCATTCTCAGTCTGACTTTGTTTGGTATTTATTTTGCATTGATCGGCCAAATCACCTATTCCATTTTAGCGCTTTCCCTGGTGGGCAGTCTGCTGGCTTTTCTGATTTTCAATCACCAGCCCGCGCGGATCTTCATGGGTGACTCAGGTTCCTTATTGATCGGTTCGGTCAATTCTATTTTGGTGATACGGTTCATACAATCTGCGGAGGTCAATGAGGCGGTCCTACCCATCAGTAGTCCGGTGGCGCTTGGCTTTGCCATCTTATTTATTCCGCTGTTCGACACCTTACGCATGTTTTCGGTTCGTTTGTTGAAAGGAAATACACCGTTCAGCCCGGATAAAAATCACCTCCATCATTTGCTGTTGGGCTGGGGATTGAGCCATTTCAAAGTGACCCTTGCCTGTGTGGTGGCGAACATTCTGCTTATCCTGTTTGCCTGGTATTTTCAGTTTTTGGGAACAACCCTGATCCTCCTCATCGAATTATCCTTCTCCTTTGCCATCCTCGGCGTATTATACTACTCGGGGAAGCGTGCACGGCAGGCGGATCAAGTAGTGGATGTGCCGGTCATTGATATTTCGAAAGACGTGGTGGCGAAAGCCGACTAGTCTTTTTGGATCGCGGTGCTTTCATTAGTTTTGCAACCACGTCATTCTAAAAATCACCCATGTCAGATGAATTGATCGCCATTGAGCGCCAAGCGGAAGATTCCATGCGAAAAGCCATACAGTTTTTGGAATCTGAATTGGTCAAGATCCGCGCCGGGAAAGCCAATCCTCAAATGCTGGATGGATTGATGGTGGATTATTACGGATCGCCCATGTCCATCAATCAAGTGGCAAACATCAGTGTGTTGGATGCACGTACGCTCAGCATTCAGCCTTGGGAAAAGAACATGCTGCAACCCATCGAGCGGACGATCATCGCCGCCAACTTGGGGGTTACGCCTCAGAATGATGGTGCATTGATCCGCATATTCATGCCCCCGCTGACCGAAGAACGTCGGAAGGAGTTGGTCAAAAGATGTCAGGGGGAAGGAGAGCAGTCCAAGGTAGCGATCCGGAACATTCGACGGGATGCCATTGAACAAGTCAAGAAATTACAGAAAAACGGACTGAGCGAAGATGTGGCCAAAGGAGGGGAAACAGCCATTCAGGAAGTTACCGACAGACATATTTCTTTGGTCGACAAGCATCTTGCGGCCAAGGAGAAAGAGATCATGGCGGTTTAACCTTTCTTGTTCACCAGATATACACCCGAAAGGATGATTCCCAGACAGAGTATCTGCAACGGATCCATGTAGATGTTGTCGATCCATCCGATCACCACGGCCACTACCGGAATTCCATAGGTGACCAGTGAGGCGAACAATCCGCCGGCCATTTGCAGCAGCCGGTAGAATATGATCGTGGCCAATGCACTCCCGGCTATGCCCAGACCTGCCCCTTTCCAAATGGCTACCTGCACATCCGGGTTTTCAAAAGCCAGCGCCGCAAAATCAAAATACCAAAGCAAAAAAGAGGTGGGAATGATCATCAGTGCAATGGAAACCGATGCCAGGTGAAGTGCTTTGATGCCCTGTAGTCGGTGTGCCACCAGATTCACATTGATTCCGTACAGAACGGTGCCGGTTAAGATGGCCAGGGTGGGAAGTAGTTTGGCAACCGTTAATTCCGTTTGCTGTCGAATCACCGGTAGGAGCGTGAGTAGGATAAGTCCAGCGAGCCCGATGCCGATGCCCATGAGTTTATTGACAGCGATCCGGTCTTTGTAAAACAGGATCGCAATGGTGACTACGGAAAGGGGCGTGAGGGCATTCAGGATGCCACCCATCGGACCCGTGATGGCCGGGTCGTTCAGAGCAAATGCAAACAGGAAGGCCGGTAAGAGATTTCCGATCGTTCCATTGAGGGCAACTAAACCGAGCTTATCCTTTGGTATGGAACCGACATGACGCAACGCAAAAGGAAGGAAGAAAAGGGCAGCAGAAAAAATGCGCAGGGCTGCCAACCGGTTGGGATCGATGACCGTGGCACTTTCTTCCATGAGTTTGAAAGAGCTGCCCCAGATCACGCAAAGAGCCAAAAATAGAATCCATTTCCAAAAAGGGGTTGACCTCATGCCGCAAAGTTGCACTTTCCCACGAGTTGTGTGGATGTTTTTTATTTTCTTTACCCAAAATTCAGCTGTATGGGTATGTTAAAGGAATTCAGGGATTTTGCCATGAAAGGCAACATCGTCGATCTCGCCGTGGCGGTGATCATCGGGGGTGCATTTGGAACCATCGTTTCCTCTTTGGTGGAGGATGTCATTACTCCGTTGTTGCTCTCGCCTGCTTTGGAGGCCGTACATGCCACCGACCTGGACAAACTCGTTTGGAACGGTGTAAAATATGGCAAGTTTCTGGCCGCTACCATCAAATTCATCTTCATTGCTTTTGTGATGTTTGGTTTGGTGAAGGCCATGAACCGAATGATCAAGAAAGAGGCA
Organism: Bacteroidota bacterium; assembly: GCA_039797015.1. Lineage (GTDB taxonomy): Bacteria > Bacteroidota > Bacteroidia > Chitinophagales > Chitinophagaceae > JJ008. The sequence goes on along the minus strand of JBDKIP010000080.1, from coordinate 1,661 downwards.
GCCAAGACCGTATCGGAAGCGCCTACACCGGAGGATACCTTGCTGTTGCGTGAGATCCGGGATGCCCTGAAAAAGTAATCGGGCAGACCGGGCACAACCCCTAATTTTGTCCGCCTAATCCATGGCAGTACACCCCGCATATCAAATCCGTTTGCCTCAATTCGAGGGGCCATTCGATCTGTTGTTGTTCTTCATTGAACGCGATGAGCTGGACATTTACAACATCCCCATCAACAACATCATCCACGATTTTCTGGCATATATCCGTCAAAGTGAGGAGTTGAACATCGAGCTCAGCAGTGAGTTTATTTTGTTTATCTCCACCTTGATGCGCATCAAGGCCAAGATGTTGTTGCCGCGCAAGGAAGTGGATGCGGATGGACAGGAAATCGATCCCCGACAGGAATTGATCAACAAGATCCTTGAGTACAAGCGATTCAAAGAAGCTTCAGCTCAGCTGGCCGACATGGAAGCGTTGCGGATGTTGATGGTGAAGCGGGGAAATATTCAGCGGGAGATGATGGCCGTTGGGGAGACGGCTGCGGAGGGGACTGAAATACAGACCCTGACCTTATTCAAATTGATGAAGGCCTTTGAGAAGGCACTTCATCGATATTCGGATCGGGTAAATCGACCCGTGCACACCGTCGTTCAGTATAATTATACGATGGAGGAGACCCGCGAGCAAATGATGAATGTGGCCGCGCAGGAACGAACTCTGGCATTCGAGCGCATCTTCGATCGTTGCGACAACCGCGTGCATGCCATCTTCACCTTTCTTTCCGTGTTGGAATTGATCCAGCAAAAATGCCTGCGCATACTGATCGGTGAAGGAAGAAACAACTTCATCATCGAGTACATCGATCCGGCCGATCGAGAGGGAGAGTCGGAGGTTGCAGACTCAACTGTTGGCTAATCGAATCTTTTTTGCAGCAGCTGTCAATGGCGCGGTTAGCATTTCCCTGACCGCCTCTGCAATGGCCTCTGCATCGTATGCACATTCGCGGTGTAATTCCTTGGGCGTTCCATGTTCTACGATCTTGTCCGGAATGCCCAATATGCGGACCTCATTTTTGTATCCTTCACGGGCCATGAATTCCAGCACGGCCGAACCAAATCCGCCTTGTACCGACGCATCTTCCACGGTTACCAGATTTGGGTAGCGCTGACAGGCCTCGTGCAGGAGTGCTTCATCCAGTGGTTTCACGAAGCGCAAGTCGTAATGTGCCGGATCGTGTCCTTCCAATCGGAGTTGCTTGATGGCCTTGTCGGCAAAGTTTCCGGGATGCCCAAAACTGAGGATGGCCAATTCCTTTCCATCTTTTAGTTTTCGTCCCGTACCGATCTCGATGGCTTCGAATGGTTTCTTCCAATCGGCCATCACGCCCTCGCCTCGGGGATATCGAATCACCATGGGCGATTGAGTCGACTCCAATTGTGCTGTGTACATCAGGTTTCTGAGTTCCTGTTCATTCATCGGAGCACTGATGATCAGGTGGGGGATGCACCGGAAATAAGCGATGTCGTAGCAGCCATGGTGGGTGGGACCATCGTCTCCGACCAAGCCAGCCCGATCCAGACAGAAAACAACAGGAAGTTTTTGCAAGGCCACATCATGCACGACCTGATCGTAGGCGCGTTGCATGAAAGAGGAATAAATG
>JBDKIP010000079.1:0-7826 GCA_039797015.1 Bacteroidota bacterium | reverse complement strand
ATTATCCGGTAGAGATGAGTCCGCTCACCAAAAAACACCGCGAGAAATCAGGACTGGTAGAACGTTTCGAACTCATGATCAACGGCAAAGAAGTCGCCAATGCCTACTCCGAATTGAACGACCCCATCGATCAGCGCGAACGGTTCGAAGAACAAGTTCGACTCATGGAACGCGGCGACGACGAAGCCATGTTCATCGACCATGATTTCTTGCGTGCGCTCGAATACGGAATGCCTCCCACCGCCGGCATCGGCATCGGCATCGACCGGCTTTGTATGCTGCTGACGAACAATGCCTCGATACAAGACGTGCTCTTGTTCCCGCAGATGAGACCCGAGGCGGGAACGGAATGAAGATTGAAGATGGGGTTTGGGTTTCTAGTTTACCAGTATTTCAAACTTCGATCTTCCATCTTCAATCTAAAAAGAGGTCCGTATAAAGTGTCGCCCCGGGAATCACTGAGTAGTGTCCCAAATCGGTAATGCCCTCCTGCCCCAAGACCTGCTCATCTACAAAAAGATTACCGGTGCAGTCAACGGAAGAGCGACGTAGAATGTAATAAGCGGCATCCGCAAGAATGTCTGGCGTTCGACTCATGTTCACCAACATTTGTCCCCCCAATAAATTTCGCACCGCCGCCGTATCAATGGTCGTTCGCGGCCACAATGAATTCGCTGCAATCCGATCCTTCGCGAATTCTTTCGCCCAACCGATGGTCATCATGCTCATGTTGTATTTACTCATCGTATACGCCACGTGCTTCTCAAACCATTTAGGATCCAGGTTGATCGGGGGAGAAAGCGTGAGGATGTGCGGGTTAGACGATTTGCGCAGCTGTGGAATACAGGCTTTGGTCATCAAAAACGTTCCGCGCACATTCACATCGTGCATCAGATCGAATCGCTTGGCCTCGGTCTGTTCAGTAGGGGTGAGAGAAATGGCAGAGGCATTGTTGATCAATGCATCGATGCCGCCGAAACGAGCAACCGTCTGCTCAACGACTTGCGCGATCTGGTCTTCAAATCGGATGTCGCATGCGATCGCCAGTGATTGACCGCCGGCCGCCTCGATCTCCGCCGCCGCCGAATAGATGGTGCCGCCGAGCTTTGGATTCTCTTCGGTGCTCTTGGCCGCCACCACTATGTTCGCCCCATCCTTGGCCAATCGCAACGCGATGGCTTTCCCGATGCCACGAGAGGCGCCTGTGATGACAATGGTTTTTCCGGCAAACGACATGGGGGGCAATTTAATATTCGGGTAAAACGGGTTTGTTCTGCATGATCGATTCGATCCGCTCCAACACGTCGGGCGTCAGCAATGACATGGCCTCAATGGCTTTTAAATTCTCGTTGAGCTGATCGGCTTTTGTAGCACCCAAGATCGCCGTGGTTACATTCGGATTTTTGATGCACCAAGCAATGCTCATAACTGCTGTGGTGGTCCCTAGCTCTTTGGCTAAATCTGCCAGCTGTTTTACTTTCTCCACGGCATTGTCTTTCAGGCAACGATCGCGCAACCACTCAAATCCCGGCATGGCGAGGCGACTCTCCGCAGGAATCCCCTCATTGTATTTGCCACTGAGCAAACCGGAAGCCAGGGGGCTCCAAATGGTCGTGCCCAAGCCAACGGTCTTGTATACCATGTTGTATTCATTCTCGATCTTGTTGCGCTCAAACAGATTGTATTGAGGTTGCTCCATAGCCGGACCGATCAGATGATGCTGCTGCGCCACGCGATGCGCTTCCATGATCTCCACGCCACTCCATTCACTGGTTCCCCAATACAGGATTTTGCCCTGCTGGATCAATTGGTGCATGGTCCATACCACTTCCTCAATGGGAACATTCTTATCGGGACGGTGACAGAAATACAGATCCAAATAGTCAACCTGCAATCGCTGCAACGCTTCGTGACAAGCTTCCACGACGTGTTTGCGACTCAAGCCAGACTGATTGGGCTTGTTTTCCTTTCCTCTCCATCCCCAATAGACTTTGGAGGATACCGTGTAGGAGGTACGATCCCAGTTCTTCTTTTTCAATACACGACCCATCATTTTCTCACTCTCCCCCAACGCATAAATTTCAGCGTTGTCGAAGAAGTTGACCCCATTGTCATAAGCAATGCCCATCAGCTCATCGGCAACCGAATCATCGATCTGCTTATGAAAACTGACCCAGCTGCCAAACGACAACACACTCAATTGAAGGCCCGTGCGGCCCATGTAACGATATTCCATAGATGTATAAATGAAGGGTAAAGATACCGCAAATGAAAATGGGACTAGAAAGGCATCCCGGTATTGTCCACCCGCATGGTACCAACTGTTTTGCGGAACGTGATGCGGGAGAGATCTTGCGTAGCCTCTACGCCCTCGGCTGCATAAATGCGTTTGCCGGGCGCCTTGTAGGTGACAGGCGTTTCGGTTGAGAAAAGCTGCGTGTTTTGATCCCACCACAACTGCTGGGTCAGCAACGTATCACCCTTCGTGGTGATCACCACTACACTGTCGCGAAGAAACACACGATTCAGGCTCTCGTAATAGATGCCATAGCGGCTGTCCAGCCTCGACTCCAGTTGTTTTGACGCATTGAAAAAATCACAATGAAGAGTCTTTGGAAACTCGGCATAGACCGTATCGGCAGAAATACGAAACATTTTTGGAGCCTGCAGCTTGGCTCGGAGTATCCCCCCCTGACTCAAATAACTCTCCACCTGGGTCGCTTCCTCCCGCAATTGGATGTTACGCGTCCAATCGGTCAATTGCTGCTCGCTGTTCTCGCAGGCCATCAACCCCAGTATCCAGATCCAGTAGATACGACGCATGGAAAATGATCAATCGTAACGGCGCTTGGCGAACCAAATGTCGCTGAGCGAAAAGCCCATGGAAAAACGGAACAGATTTTCACGCAGAAGATTGGTATCGTTTCCGCGACGATTCAGCTCGAAAGCCAAATTCAGGAAGGTGACCTGATTGGGTGCCTGCCGGCTGATGGGAATGGGCAAGCCCATGCCAAATGTCAACCCCAGTTGTGAAAGCGGATTACCTACTTTGATGTAATCAGGACCTAGGATCATACCAAAACGGTATGCAATGTTGCTAAAATAACTGCGCTTGGGAACCGGACTCCATTGTCCGCCTACGTTCAACGACCAATTCGACTTTACAGAATCCGTCTGCCCATAGAAACGATAATCATCCCAACGGGTCATAGAATAATCTGCCCCCAGCATCCATCCACCCTCTTTATTGGGTACGGCAAATTTTTGAAGCATGAATCCGACGGTATAGGTCATGGGAAGCTCAACCTTACCTTTTACGTCGCGCTGATCGAGCACACTGTCGATGCGCAAATTACCGGCACTCTCGTTGTATCGGTAGGTCTCCCGAACCCGATCCTGACGGGCATTCAGCGTGGCCCCGGGTCGCGCAAATCCGCCAAGCGCAATGGACAGTTTGGTCGACAAGGGAAGACGATATTGAAATCCTACCGTATACACCAAATTGCTGAAATTGGTCAGCGTCTGATAATTCGCCTGCGCATACAGGAGCGAATCATTGATCAGCGAACGACGGCTGGTGAAATCCTTTCTACCGAACAAATAACCTACTTGAAAACCAACACTGAGTTTTTCTTCCAGACCTTTTCGCTCACGCGCATAAATGCTGAATCCCGTACCCATGTTTGCCAAATACGCACCCCCATCTCCCTGAAAGACCGTAACCGCACTGTCGATGTTGTTACCCGTGATGGGATCGTAGAGACGCTCACTTTTAAATATGTTATAGCTCACGCGCGAAACGGGACGTATGCCAAAACCCATTCCCCAATTTTGTCGAAGCGGCATGCCCACTTGCACATAGGAAAACAAGGCATTGCTTGCCTGAAATTCATTGGAGGTGCCGGGTTGATACAAATTGCGACGCTCCACATTCACCCCAAAATCAGCCACCGCTCTTCCGGAGGCCATCTTCTTGTTTTTCTTCTCCCGAAACGACTGAAAGGATGAAAAAGAAGCCGGATTGCTGAAATTGATCGAAAAATTATCGATGTACGCGGCAGAAACACCCCCCATGCCGCGGGTAAATATGTTGGTTTGCGGTACCAGGTCGCCGATCCCATAGCGGGAATAGGGCGAATTGTCCTGGGCAATGGCACTTGACTGTATAGCCAAAATGCTGAATATCAACAATGTATGTTGAAAAAGATTAGCTGAGGTTGTGCGCGGCAATGGCATATAATCCCTTGAACAAAAAGTCGGGGTCGGCAAATATCCCGTTTTTCAGGTGCGACACCAAATAGGGTATATCCCCCCCGGTTAAGACCGCGTTAAAGTTCCCATAGCGCTCCTTATACAAATCAATGAATCCGTCGATTTCTTTGGCCATGCCCAGCACCGATCCCGAAAGCATGTTTGTCTCGGTATCATATCCAACCAGCGGTACATCCGCTTTGGGTTCGATCAGTGGAAGCAAGGCAGTTTGATGATGCATGGCTTTCAGGCGCATGGACAATCCTGCAGATATACCCCCACCCAAAAAAGAATGATCCCGGTTAATGAAATTGTACGTGATACAGGTACCCAACGCAATGATCAAGTTGTTTTGCTTCGGAAAATAATGAACGGCCGCTGCACAAAGCGCCAATCGATCGGCCCCGATGCTATCAGGCTTGCCCACGGGTGTGGTAAAATTCACACGCGTTTCATGACTCAACAAATGAAATGCCGTACGTGCGCGGAGCAAATCCACCAATGCCAATTCGTGATCGATCACCGAGGAAAGTATGGATCGTACGGGGTTCCATTTATTCAGCAAAGATTCTACGGTTTCAGCGCGGGCATCGTTCAACACCACTGTTTCTTTCAGCAGATCTCCTTCAAACAAGGCGGCTTTCTGACGTGAGTTCCCGAAATCCAAACAAAGCGTGCGTGGCATGGAGGGCAAATTAACTCATTCAATGGAATGTCCGGGGAGTGGACGAAAATGGCCGTTCAGCCTTGCACGTTCTTTCAATTCCTCCATCGCCTGCAAGGTCGGAACTACCCGTCCCAAATGCCGGCGGATGAATTCCTGTCGCTGCTGCTCGTTCATCAACTCGCGTAATTGATATTCTTCCTCCAGCGACAAACCCAAATGATGTCCCACATCAAAAGCCCGGAGCTCATCGTCCGGAAAGGGGAACTTCTTTTCGATCTTCAACAACGCATGCAATTGCCGGATTACCACCATCAACGGTGCGGGTAGTCCCGGCTTATCGGTCGATTCCCGTTCATCCATGTGCACGATCGCACCTTGATACAATTTATCGGGGACGGACTTGATCAGTTCCAAAATGCGGAATGTACCGAGTGACTGGGTACGAATGTCGCCACCTGCTTCAGTCATCTGGTTGTCTGCCTCAAATCCGCTGCTTAGATCGGAGATCTGCATCAACGCGCCTCGTTCCTGCACCTGGCCATTCATTACGGTGGGAATGCCAAACGGCTTCTGCATCCGAACACAGTCGTTGATCAACTGTACGTAACGAGGTTCAAAGATGTGAAGATTCAATCCTTCATTCGGAAAAACCACGATGCCCAAAGGGAAAATGGGTAGGAATTGCGTCATGCAACTAAAACGGATCAGGATCGATAAAGTTGGCGCAAGCGATCATATTTCCAATGCGTATAGAGGGCCGTCATCCACGCGCACTGCAACCCCGCCATTCCGTCTAAGAAACCCAACCGAAATACATAGTAATGGATAAACGTAAAGGAGGGTGACAGCAGGCGCTTCCATAAAGGCGAACGCTTGCCTCGTTCAAAATATTTACGCGCATTCATGGTTGCGTACTGATCCATTTTCCGGCGATGATCGGTCCAACTGGCCACTGTCCGATGCAAGATCTTCCCAGGCAATTCCGCTCTCTGTACATCGGCCGGATAGATCAATTGTTCATGGACCGGCTCCGAATCCCACTTAACCACGGATCGATTAAAAACACGCACGTGCTTGTCCCAGCCCCATTCACCAAACCGGAGTGGCTTGTCGCCAATAAAATTTAAAAAAGAACAGACATATACCGTTGAACGGTTCGATGGATTGAATGCCAACATTGCTTTTTGCAGTTGGGCATCCGGCACTTCATCGGCATCCAAACTCAGGATCCAATCGTGTTTAGCCAATGCATTGGCGATGTTCTTGGTTGGACCAAACCCTTTCCATTCCCCCTCCACCAATCGAACCGGAAAACGACGAACCAGATCAGCCGTTCCATCCGTACTGCCGGTATCGTACACAACAATGTCATCGGCCATGTCCACAATGCCCGATAAGGTGCGTTCGATCTCTCTGGATCCGTTCCGACAGATCATCACAATGGAAAATGGGGTGCTCATTCAATCACGAATTTCCTGAATTTTCATCCGATCGGCTGATTGAAAAAATAACATCAGGAAGGGCACCAAAAACACTCCGTACTGCACCTCCAACCCGATATCGGTTACAAACGTAGCAACGGTAGCCAAGGTCCAGGAACGTCCCCGAAATGGATCCGAGGATGGATAAAAAAACAACCCGATCATCAGTCCCGAAAAAATTAGGACTCCCAACCAACCCGCACCCACGCCATATACAGCCCATTCATTGGCGGGATAGATGCGCTCTGACACAGTCAGCATCGGATTGATTTGTTGATACACAGCATCCATCGCTGACCGAATGTCGCCAAACCCCACCCCATGCAATGGATGATTGCGGATCACGGCAGCAGATGCCTGCAGGGACTGTACCCGAATGGCATCGTTGCCGCCCGGCAGATAATTTCCCTGCAACGTATATGACCAATCGTAACGGATATAGTCGATCCGTGAGCGAAAAGTGGGGACCGTCCAATACATGATCAACGGCAAACACAACAATCCCAAAAACAAGGGAAGGGACCATTTGCGATGGATTGGTTCCAGCGACAATCGAACCAATAAAAAGGCGATCAACATATAGAGACACAGCAACCCGATGCGTACGGCCAACACATGAAGAAAAACAATGAAAAATCCTCCGATCAATGCGATCCAGATTCGTTTGGCGCCGAATGACCGTTGCCATTCACCTTGCAACCACCAACAGGCCGCCACGATGAGCCAACTGAATCGAACGCGGTCATTCTCCAGTGGCGTAGGCAACGAACCTCCTCGCAGATAAGAGGCCTTCACTGAATCAAAATCCCCCCACAAGGGAAGCAAGGAGTAAACAGCCCCCAGAAATGTGAAAGAGACGAGGATCCATCCGATGCGATGAAGCGATTGTTTGTTCAGATCCAATCCCACCCAACCCATGGGCAAGAGCAACAAGGGCAACTTGATGCGAATGACATCCGACCAGGTGCGCAGATCTTCGCTCCAAAGTCCCGATACTACAGGCAACAACCAAAGTGCCCCGAAGATCCAAACCCCTCGATGCCTGCTCGCCTGTGACAACCACTGCCTCACACCCAAGCGAAGGGGCGCTGACAAAAAGAAAACACCCATGGCCACAGAAAGCAATGCGCGAGAGAAGAATAGCCCAACGATCATGGCCACCAACGCTCCTTCCGCTAGCTGTTGTGTCTTGAACGATCCTCGAAGAGAGAGCAATGATTTCATTAACTTGGTATCCGATTAAACATACAACATAGTTCGTGATGTGGGAGAAATGGATCGATCAAATTCAGCAAGGCGATGTACGTTCACTGGCCCGTGCCATCTCGATGGCGGAAAATGAATCGGCCGGACTACTGGAAGCGCTTGCGCAAATAAAGATCCCTCAAAAGCCGGTGATCGGAATTACGGGTCCGCCCGGTGCCGGC
>JBDKIP010000078.1:0-4977 GCA_039797015.1 Bacteroidota bacterium | reverse complement strand
TTTGGATAGGAAAAGAGTTGACCGGCATTCGAAAGTTCATTTCACGTTGGGGATTCAATTCAACACTACTGCTGAATCAAAAGCAAATCGCTGGGGGTAGTCCCCTGCAAAATCCATTTGGGAAACCCATCAATGATACATCCCTGATCAATCAGCAATCCAGTTGGACACACACGCTCACCTTCAATCGATTCAGTTCTGTGGCGGGAATGGACCTGACCTATTACAGAAATGCGGGCAAGTCGTTATTGACCTACGGATATGAAAGCAGGATTTTAGAAGAATGGCAGACAAAAGCACGGTGGAATTTTAGCCGGTCTACTTCCTTTCAATTGTTGGCCAAAACAGGAGGGCAGGGGTTGTTTACACCCCAATTTGCCAATCGCAACTACAACATCTCTTTTCAATCGGTTGAGCCGGCATTGAATTATATAAAGTCCACCCTTTTTCGATTGACCACGTCTTATCGATATAGTCAGAAGAAGAACGCAACCCAATATGGAGGGGAACGATCGGTCGCTCACTCATTGAATGCAGAAGGGCGATGGAATAAATGGCAGAGCAGCAGTTTGACCGGTCGACTCAATTTTCAATCCATCAAGTATCCGCATCCGGCGAACACGGCTGTCAGCTTCATGATGTTGGAGGGTTTGTTGCCGGGCGCCAACTGGGTGTGGTCGCTCGGATTTACCAAGCGCCTGATCAACAACCTGGAGCTGAACATTCAGTACGATGGAAGAAAAGCTGGTGCCGCTCGCGTCGTTCACTTGGGCAGGGCAGGAGTAACGGCACTTTTCTGATCAGACATTGAAGCGGAAATGCATCACATCGCCATCTTTCACGATGTATTCCTTTCCCTCTATGCGAAGTTTTCCGGCTTCGCGACAAGCCGATTCAGAACCATATTGGATGAAATCGTCGTATCCGATTACCTCCGCTTTGATGAACCCCTTTTCAAAATCTGTGTGAATGACGCTGGCTGCTTGAGGTGCTTTCCATCCCTGTTGGATCGTCCACGCGCGCACCTCCTGCACCCCTGCGGTGAAGTAGGTATATAGTTTCAAGAGTCGGTAAGCTGAATGGATCAGGCGGTCTAGCGCCGGGGCCTTCATTTTATACTCCTCCATAAAGAGCTGCTTATCGTCTGCGTTCTCCATCTCGGCAATCTGCGCCTCGATGTTATTGTTCATGACGATGATTTCAGCGCCTTCAGATTGAGCCATTTGCGCAAGGGCATCGGAATATTTATTTCCGGTATGCATGGATGCTTCGTCCACATTGGCTACATACAAAACAGGTTTCTCGGTGAGTAGGAATAGGTCGGCAATGGCCGGACGTTCCTCTTTGGTGATTTCCAGGGAGCGGATGCTCTTACCTTGTTCGAGGTGTGCCTGGCACCGTTTGAGGACTTCCAGCTCAGCTTTCATTTTGGGATCGGTCTTGGCCAGCTTTTCGGTTCGTTGGATTTTCTTTTCAACGCTTTCGAGGTCTTTCAGCTGCAATTCCGTGTCAATGATCTCTTTGTCGCCAACCGGATTGATGGCGCCTTCTTCGCGCAAGATGTTTTCATCTTCGAAACAACGAATGACGTGGATGATGGCATCCACCTCCCGGATGTTGGCAAGAAACTTGTTTCCCAGGCCTTCTCCTTTGCTGGCCCCGCGCACCAAACCGGCGATGTCTACGATTTCGATCTGCGTAGGCACTACGCGTTGGGGGATGACCAGCTCAGCGAGTTTTTGAAGGCGTGGATCGGGCACGTCCACCAGCCCCACATTCGGGTCGATGGTACAGAATCGATAGTTGCTGGCCTGCGCCTTGGCGCTGTTGCTGACCGCATTGAAAAGGGTTGATTTACCCACGTTTGGAAGACCGACAATACCCGCTTGTAACGCCATGGAATAAAGTTTGAACGCCCGCCTTCGGCGGTCTGGTTTAATAAGTTTGAGTAGTTCGAAGAGTCGGCCGCAAAGATAACTCTCCGCACTCAACCCCAATTATCCCTAAATTCGAACTCTTCAAACTTCTCAAACTCTTCAAACCTCGCAAACTAGCCCATGGCTTTATCCCGTCTCTGGTCTGCCTTCATCCTCATTGCCCTGTTGGTGGCAACCTATCAATTCGTTCGTCATCCGTCGGAGCGGGCGATCTTTTCGCAGCTGGTGATCGGCAAGGCGGGCGACTCCACAAAAGTGGGAGAAATGTCCATTCAGGAGGCACCTGCTTCGGTAGTTTCCGGACTATCGTCAAGTTCCCGATACACAGAAGGAAAATTGACCTATAAGCGCGAGGGAGATGTGGTCGTAGCCCTGCGACCACAATCGGTCAATGGCATTTTGGAAACCTGTAAGGATGCTGTAAATCTTTGTCTGGGACTCATTGGGGTAATGACCTTGTTTATGGGCATCATGCAGATCGCTGAAAAAGCGGGTGGGGTTCGGTTTTTATCTCGACTCATTGCGCCCTTCTTTACGCGCATTTTTCCCGAGGTGCCGGCCGGTCACCCCGCTCACGGGCACATGATGATGAATTTCTCGGCCAATTTGCTGGGTCTTGATAATGCGGCCACTCCGTTTGGTTTGAAAGCCATGGAGAGTCTGCAAACCCTGAATCCTTCTGCCGAGCGGGCTTCGAATGCACAGATCCTGTTTCTGTGTCTGCACGCGTCGGGGTTAACCCTGATCCCCGTTACGATCATCGCGATGCGCACCGGCTTGGGAGCCGCCAACCCAACGGATATTTTCATCCCTTGCATGATCGCTACCTATATGGCTACCTTGGCCGCACTGATCATCGTTTCCTGGAAGCAAGGCATACGCTTGTTACAGCCTGTGTTGTTTCTGTGGATCGGCGTAGCCTCTCTGCTGGTGGCGGGATTGGTATTTTTTTTGGCCAATCTGAGCAGAGCCGATCTCGAATCCGTTTCCGGATTGTTGGGAAATGGACTCTTGTTATTGATCGTCTTTATCATCGTATTGGGTGGCGTGTATAAGCGGATTGATATATTTTCTGCGTTTGTGGATGGGGCAAAAGGAGGGTTTGAGACGGCGGTACGCATCATTCCCTACCTGGTTGGGATGTTGGTGGCCATCAGCATGCTTCGGGTCAGCGGCAGTTTTGATGCGGTCATTGACGGAATGAAACAGCTGTTTGCCGTATTGGGGGCAGATACGCGCTTTGTAGATGGGTTGCCTACGGCTTTGGTGAAGCCTTTTAGTGGCGGGGCGGCACGCGGACTCATGGCAGATACGATGAAAACATTTGGGCCGGACTCTTTTGCGGGAAGATTGTCCTGCATTTTTCAGGGATCCTCCGATACAACTTTCTATGTTGTGGCCGTTTATTTTGGCTCGGTAGGCATCAAAAATACCCGATACGCCATTGGCTCCATGCTCTTGGCAGATCTGGTGGGCATCATCACCTCCATCGGATTGGCCTATCTATTCTTCAGTTAAACATCCTTTAAGGCCTGAATGGACAGGCAAGCATGTATGATGATGTTCTTTGGGTTGTTACCAAATAAAAAAAGGCCGCGATGTGCGGCCTTTTTTATCAAAGGAAGAATTGATTAGTAGTTGGCAAAAGCAGTGAGGAATCGAACAGCGGCAGCGCCTCGATGGCTTCCCCGATAGACGAGCGTGTAACTTCTCTTTTCGGTGGGGAAGAAGCCATTCAATTGTGCGAGCACGTTGGTTGTTCCGGCTTCTCTTACTTGCAAGGTGTCACTTAACCGGGATGCAAAAGGAACGAAACCGCTCACATCCGTTGGGGATACATTGGTTGCCACGTTGGCCATCCGCTTAAAGGAATAAAGATCCACGTTTGGCATCAGCGTAGGAGAATAAGCAAAATGTGCAAAGCGTACCCTGCAAGTAGTATCTGCAGGCACTACGATGTCGGTCATTACGGTCTTTTGCTTTACGGCGGATATTGTATCGTAGGCGAAGATTGTATAATTCTTGCCGCGCTCCAAGATGTTGGCGAAACTCAACGGCACCTGTGTGGTGGTACTTAGGGTGTCACGAAGCATGAAGGCTCTGGAACCGGAAGGCACCATAAAGCCAAAGCCTGATGTTGGGAATACACTGCCGGAGGAGAGAGCGGCACCGTTTTGAGGCTTTCCGTCTACGTACACGTAATTCCGGGAAGCACCAACAGTTGCTACGAAGAGTTGGGCAATGCTGTTGCCTTGGGTATCGCTGTTTAAACTGATTTTTTCGTCGAATGATTTCTCACAGGATACCAGGGAGATGGCCATTGTGGCAATCAATCCGAGGCCCAGGATATTTGTATTAAACTTTTTCATGTTGTACAATTTTGATGTGATCAGGGTTGTGAGAACCATTGTTCTTTCGTGTGATAATCCAATGCCAGTCCACCAACACTCTGTAAAGCTGCAATGTTGTACAGGTACTCCGAATTGTAGCGGGGGCGCGCACGATAGACCAACTTTCCTGCATTGTTGGTAAACAGGTCGATTCCGGAGGGTGGGGTCAATCCGGCATACACTTGTTGTCCGGTTACAGGATCAAGGTCTGTATAATGATAGCGACGTACATCCACCCAAGTCTCGATCAACCCATGCCCGTACATAGCAATGTATTTCTGCAACATGATGTGTGAACGGGTCAGACTGCCGGCTGCAGGCACAACTGCCGGGTTTGCAAGGTAGGCAGCACGTGCGGCAGGGGTGATCTGCATGGCTGTGGGCACGCTGTTGTGATAATCTGGAGTATTGATCAGCATGTCAAAGCTTGCGTTGATGCCATCGACATAGGATTGACGTGCTTGCGCCGCAAATCCGGCTCCTTTGCGGAGGTAGGCTTCTGCTTTCATGAAGTGGTTCTCAGCAGCTGTTAAAATCGGGAAAGGGGATGTATTTCTGAAAATATAACGAGCATCTACATCCGTGCCGGGTGCTGCCGTGGAAGAAAATAATCCACCCCAAAAATTGCGGGGCTGATCGTTGGTTGACAG
>JBDKIP010000077.1:0-3272 GCA_039797015.1 Bacteroidota bacterium | reverse complement strand
GTGGAAATCAAGAATGGAGACCTTGAAAAAAGAAAATCTCCAAGCGATGCAAAACCTACTGACTCCGGAGCAAAAGGAAAAGATGAACAAAGTTCGTGAGCAAGCGGGTGATCGGTCAATGAATCGGATGAAAGAGCAACTGAATCTGACGCCCGACCAAATTAGTCAATTCAAAAAAATTCGCACTGCTACCTCTAAGCAAATGAAAGCCATTCGCGAAAATGCTTCCTTGTCCTCCGAGGAGAAAAAGTCCTCCCTGAAAAAATTGATGAAAGAGCAAAAAGAAGGGTTTGACAAACTTCTGACCCCCGAACAGCGCGAAAAGCAAAAGCAAATGAGACCCGCTCGGGGTCCAAAAGGACGGCACCCCCGCCCGGGAATGCCCCCACCACCCTATGCGCCAGCCCCTCCACATTCGATCAGCTGATCGCTTCACTAGACAGATCCCTCCGATGCCGGGGGGATTTTTCATTCAACCCCTGTTCAAAGAGTTATCTTTGTGCTTTCCTGTTGTAAAACAGCAATTATGCAAAAAAGAGGTTCCGATCGATTCAGTCATTTCAACGACAAAAAAGGCGCAGCAAAAAAAGAACAGATCCGAAAGGACAAACGCGAAGTCCGTAAAGAGCGTGAAGCATTTTTTGATGCCAAAAAAAGAGCCGCTCACGCCCCTGCCTCCGCCAATCCCCGTTTACCGGTCCGGGAAGTAAAAGAGCAAATGCCACTGAACAAATACCTGGCCCATGCCGGTGTGGCGGCCCGACGAGAAGCAGCCAACATGGTAAAAGAGGGCCTGGTGCAGGTCAATGGGGTGGTGGTGACCGAACCCGGACATAAAGTATTGCCCAGCGACCAGGTAAAATTCAGGGGAAAACCCATCAAGCCTACACGCGATTTTGTTTACATCCTGCTGAATAAACCAAAGGATTACATCACCACGATGCGTGACCCGCAGAAAAGAAAAACGGTGATGGACATCGTGCGCAGCGCTACCCGCGAACGGATCTTTCCGGTTGGGCGACTCGACCGGAACACCACCGGTGTATTGTTGCTGACCAACGATGGCGACCTGGCTCAAACGCTCTCACACCCCAGCAACGAGATCAAGAAAGTTTACCATGTACAGCTCGACCGGCCGCTGGAAAAAAATCACTTTGAAGCGCTGCTGAAAGGCGTTGAATTGGAAGATGGATTCGCCACGGTGGATGTGCTGGCGTATGCCGACCTCAAAGACAAAACACAGATCGGTGTGGAAATTCACAGCGGGAAAAACCGCATCGTTCGTCGCTTGTTTGAGCATTTCAAATACGATGTAAAAGGACTGGATCGCGTGTTTTTTGCCGGTATGACCAAGAAAAACGTTGACCGAGGCAAATGGCGGTTCTTGAGTGAAAAAGAAATAAGAGACCTCAAATACTTTGGAAAAGGAAAAGGAAAATGACCTTGTCTGGAAGCGGGCATCCGATTGGATCCTGACCGAGCAGTCGGATTGGGTAGCGATCGATAAACCCTCCGGCATTCTATCGATCCCCGATCGGCTGGGAAAGGAGCGTTCACTCAAAACCTGGTTGGCCGAGCGATACGGAAACATACATACAGTTCACCGGATCGATCGGGACACAAGTGGGGTGATCGTTTTTGCGCGCACCCTGGAAATGCAGCAACATCTCTCCGCACAGTTTGAACAACGGGAAACCGAGAAAACCTATCTCGGCATGGTTGTGGGATGTCCAACCAATGCATCCGGTTTCGTGGATGCACCCATCGCTGAACATCCGGCCCGCAACGGGACCATGATCATCCACCGAAACGGGAAACATGCACATACCGAATACACACTGATCGATCGTTTTCCCGGATATTCCCTCTTGCAATTCAAGATCCTCACCGGTCGGACCCACCAAATTCGGATACATGCCCGCGAAATGGGTCATCCGATCGTATGTGATCCATTGTATGGAGATGGAAAACCCTTTCTGCTTTCATCGCTCAAGAAAAAATTTCATCTCTCAAAAAAAGTGGACGAAGAGCGCCCCTTGATGGGACGACTCGCACTACATGCCCATCAGCTTTGCTTTAGAGATGCTGCTGGAACCCAAATACAATTGGAAGCACCCCTGCACAAAGACATGCGGGCCATGCTGCAGCAATTGCGAAAGCTCAGTCGGCAATGATCAGATCCGTTCCAGGGTATAGGTAACCGGACTATTTTTCCGCAGCATGGCGGCTACCCCGCAATATTTTTCCAAGGATAGCTCTATGGCCTTGCGCACCTTATCCATGTCCTCGGCAGCAAAATCGATCCGATAGATCAATCTGACTTCTGTAAATACGCGCGGATGCTCCTCTGTTTGATCTGCTTCTGCCTCCACCTCAAGTTTTGAAAAAGGAACGCGCATCTTTTGAAGGATGTCGACCACGTCTACTCCGGAGCAACCGGCTACACCCGACAACAAAAGTGCTTTCGGGCTCATACCCGCTTTCAGGTTTCCGTCGATCGAGATCGTCTGCCCCGATTGTTCGCTGATAAATTGGTGATCATTGATCCACCGAGTGATGGTTTTCATATCAATTGATGTTTTGCATCGGATAAAACATTCTCAGGCGTCCATTTCAAACGCTGCTCAAAAGGATGTTGGCGAACCTGGCAATCGGATCGATCACAGATCTGACAGGAAAAGGGCATGCATCCGTCGGTGTGCACAAAGAGCTCGATGGATTCCCCAAACTCCGCACGGATTTTTTCCGAGAGCGCATCTACCTCTCGGTGTGCTTCATGAACATTTAAATACCAAGGAAGCGTAAGATGGCAATCGACATGGAGCTTTGTTCCATACCGGATCACGCGCAGGTTGTGCAGATCGATCCACGCAGATTGTCGTTCCCGATTCAGCAGTTCAACGAATTGCCCCAACAACAAATGGTCTGCTTCATCCATGATGCCACCGATGGATTTTCGAAGGATGCCATATCCGGTATATACAATGTAGATGCCCAAACCGATGGCCAGGACCGGATCGATCCATTTCCATCCGGTCAAATAAAGTACGATCAAGCCGACTACAACGCCCAAGGTGGAAAATGCATCGGTGCGAAGATGTTGTCCGCTGGCCATCAATGCAAGCGAATGATTTCTTTTGCCGATGCGCAAGCAATATTGTGCCAGGACAATGTTCATCAGGGCGGTGGAGCCAACCAATACGATGCCGAGATCCAACCGATGAACCGGCGAGGGTTGGATCAACTTTTCAATGGAGCGATATAAAATGATC
>JBDKIP010000076.1:0-2736 GCA_039797015.1 Bacteroidota bacterium | reverse complement strand
AATACGGACCCTACACCATCGGTGGTGCGGTGAACCTGCTCTCCACCGCCATACCCAAAACCTTCCAAGCCTTTGCACAAATTTCCTATGGCAGTTTCGGCACCAACCAACAACGCATCTGGGTAGGTGACAGCCATAAGCATTTTGATTATGTTTTTGAAGTGGACCGAATGGCCAGTAAGGGTTTTAAGCAGCTCGACAATGGGGGTGGCACCGGATTTGATCGACGCGACTTTATGGGTAAACTTCGCTGGCATACCGACGAAAAAGCTAAGATCCCCCAATCTCTGCTGCTGAAATTTTTGAACAGTACCGAAGAAAGCGATGAAACCTATTTGGGACTTACGTACGAGGATTACATACAAAACCCGCTTCGCCGTTACGCGGCGACGCAACTGGACCGACTGGACATGTCGCGACAGGACCTCTCTCTCACGCACACCATCCTCCCACAAAAAAGGATCAGCATCCAAACCACCGGCTACTTTACTACCACGTACCGCGATTGGGCAAGAGCAAATGCCATGGGCGGACAATCCATCCAAAACATCCTGAACGATCCGATAAGTCGACAAACGTCCTACCAAATCATGACCGGCACCTCCAACGGCAACATCGATTATCAAAGCGCTGCCAGAACCTATTCCTCCACAGGCATTCAATCACAAGCACAATTTCAATTCAACGGAAAACGCATCACACATCAGCTACAATTCGGATTTCGTGCACACACCGATGCCGCCGACCGCTTTGCCACCCGATCTGTGTATGCGATGCGCAACGGCACGATGAGCCTGACCCAAGCCGGTATAAAAGGCAATCAAGAGAATCAACTTCGGGAGGCAAAAAGTTTTGCTACTTACCTGAACTATGAGGTGGAAATTGGTAAGTTGAAGTTGAGTCCAGGCATCCGCCACGAATCCATCCGCTTTGATTTCAGCAATTACGGCAACAACGACGTGGATAGATTGGGCACGGATTTAAAAATCGCATCCAATGAACTGAGTATTCTACTACCGGGCATCGGATTCAATTGGGAGTTGAACCAAAAAATGAATCTGCTCGGTGGCCTGCACAAAGGATTTTCTCCCCCAGGCATGCCTTCAACAGCATCTACTTCTACCCAAGCCAAGGTGGAGACCTCCGTCAATTACGAAATCGGCTATCGATACGAATGGAATGGCATACAGATACAAAGCACCGTGTTTCTAAATGATTACCAAAACATATTGGGATCGGACAATTTATCCGGCGGCGGAGCCGGTACGGGCGATCAGTTCAATGCGGGCAAGGCGGTCGTGGGCGGACTTGAATTCGGATTTACTTATGATCTGTTATATGCCAAGCGAAAGAATAGTGATCTGAAACTTCCCGTGACCATTGGATATACCTATACACATGCCCGGTTTCAGGAAACATTCATCAACGGCGGGGGTGATTGGGGAAGCGGACAAATTAACAAAGGAGACTTGATCCCTTTCATCACTCCTCATTTGTTGACGGCTACGGCAGGCGTCGAATACAAACATTTCAACGCCACGATGACGACGCGGTATACAGGGGAAACCAGGATTCGTCCCGGTAGCGGCCATGCCGTAACCCCCAATTCAATCGTGAAATACACGGATGTGAATGCCTTAAGGGGATTTTTGATCATTGACCTTTCCGCGAATTATTCATTTAACCGAACCCTAACAGCCTTTACCACGATCAATAACCTGACGAACAGTTCCGCCATCGTTGCCAACCTCCCTCAGGGCTACCGCCCGAATCTGCCGCTGAGTGTGGTGGTGGGGGCGAAAGTAAAGTTGAGGAGATAGCCCCTCCCCGTCCCTCCTCCATGGTGAGGGAGTTCTGACTCATAACTATTCCTCCCCCTTGGGGGAGGCTAGGTGGGGGCTACAAACTCCCATCCCTGCCTGCCGGCAGGCAGGTTCCATCTACAATCTAGTATTCCTTCACCAACACTTCGGCCGGAATGTGCAAGGCGCGGTTGAGTTTGCGGATCATATCCAAGGTAAGTTTGCGCTTCCCATTTAGGATTTCGCTCACGCGACTTTTGAAACCCACGATGCGTACCAAGTCGGTTTGATTGTAGCCCAACTGTTCCATTCGGAATTTGATGGCTTCGATCGGATCCGGAAAATCAATTCGGTCTTTGGTGTCCTCATATTTCTCAATGAGAATACTCAACACCTCCAATTCATCGCCCTCACGTGTTCCAGGCTTCGCATCAAAGATCTTCTCCAGCCGCTTCAACGCCTTTTTGTATTCCTGCTCAGTATGGATGGGTTTGATCATAAAAGTCTTATGCAAATGTAGTTCCCAAATTGGGAATTATAAGAACAATGCCCTTCAAAAGCAAAAAGGACAGGCCTCGGAAAAAGAGCGCTAAGAAAATGGTGCAGTGAGCCGTTAAAAAGCCGCCGCTGTTTGAGCGTGCCGAAGGCAGGCGAGTTCGGCGGGTTTAGGCGAACGGAGCCATTTTTAGCGATTTTTCCGCAGTCTTGATTTTTTGGTTCTTTTTCATCAAGGAAAAAGAACAGAAAAACCCCTTGGGGGAGGCTAGGTGGAGACTATATCGACGTAACACATCGAACCCATTAACTACTCAACGACTCGATCAATTTACCTTTCATTCTGACCTGGATGCGTACCTCGGCCTTCAAGGCTTTAAATATCTTCACGAGTGTGTCGACGCGGGCATGGTGAGCGCCGTTTTCAATTTTGGAAATA
>JBDKIP010000075.1:0-4674 GCA_039797015.1 Bacteroidota bacterium | reverse complement strand
TGCACGCAAAGACGTGATCATGGCCACTGGCAGAAGTGATTACCCCAATCAAGTAAACAACGTACTCGGTTTCCCATACATCTTCCGGGGCGCCTTGGATGTCCGTGCCCGTCACATCAATGAGGCCATGAAATTGGCTGCGGTAAAAGCCCTTGCCGAGTTGGCGCGTACGCCGGTTCCGGACATCGTGAACATGGCCTACAACGAAAGCAACATTACGTTTGGTCCGAACTACATCATTCCCAAACCGCTTGATCCGCGATTGTTGGCCACCGTTGCACCTGCCGTGGCAAAAGCCGCCATGGAGAGCGGTGAGGCGCAGCAACCCATCACGAATTGGGCTGGGTATGTGACGGAACTGAACAAGCGACTGGGACTGGATAACCAGGTGATGCGGGTACTGGGAAATAAAGCACGCCGCGATCCGAAGCGAATTGTTTTTGCGGAGGCGGACAATGTAAAAGTTTTGAAGGCGGCGCAGATCGTTTTCGACGATGGCATTGGCTATCCGATCTTGCTGGGGGATGAAACCCGCATTAAAACCATTGCCGCTGCCAATGGGATTGACATTGAGGGGCTGCCCATTTTTGATCCCCGCAGCGATGCGGCCGAAGAGAAACGAAATCAATACGGAGACATCTTCTTTGCCAAACGGGGGAGAAAAGGTTTCAATGCGTATGAATCCAGGAAGATCATGCGCGATCGCAATTACTATGGTTGCATGATGGTGGAATGTGGCGATGCCGATGCGATGATCTCCGGTCTTTCCAAAAACTATCCAGACACGATTCGTCCCGCCTTGCAAACCATTGGTACCGAGGAGGGGATCCAAAAAATCGCAGGCATGTATTTGATGTTGACGAAAAAAGGTCCGCTGTTTCTGGCGGATACGACGGTCAACTTTAATCCCACTGCAGAGGAATTGGCGGAGATCACTTTGTTGGCCGCGCGGGAAGTGCGCAACTTCAGCATCGTGCCGCGCATTGCAATGTTGAGTTATTCAAACTTCGGCAGCAGTGATTCGCCGGAAGCCAAGCTAGTGGCCAAGGCCCGGGAGATCGTCAAACAAAAAATGCCGAATTTGATCGTGGACGGAGAGATGCAGGCAAGTGTGGCCTTCAATCAGGAGTTGATCAAGGAAAATTACCCGTTCAGTGAGTTGGCCGATCAGGAGGTGAATACGTTGATCTTCCCGAATCTGGCGGCCGGCAACATCGCGTATAACTTGATGAAGGAATTGGAAACAGCCGATGCGATCGGTCCCATCCTGCTGGGACTAAAGCGACCCGTGCACATCTTGCAACTCGGCTCTTCCGTAAGGGGCATTGTGAATATGTCGGTAATCGCCGTAGTGGATGCGCAGCAAAAATCGAAAGTGGCCACTGCAGAGATCGTAAAAAAATCGCGTTGGTGGAAGCGTTTCCGAAATCCTTCTGCAGAAGCCAGATAACATGAGAATATTCAGCGACATCGGGCAGTTCATGATCATGCTGAAAGGCATGTTGGCCAAACCGGAGAACGGTCGGATGTATTGGCGTGAGTTCATGCACCAATGCGCCGAGATCGGCATTGGATCCTTGGGCATTGTCGCGATCATATCTGTTTTCATCGGTGCGGTTTCTACCATACAAACCGCGTATCAGTTGGTGAGTCCGCTGATCCCGCTCACCACCATCGCGCAGATCGTGCGCGATACGGTCATCTTGGAATTCGCCCCCACCCTCGTGTGCATCGTATTGGCGGGTGTGGCCGGCAGCCGCATTGCCAGTGAGTTGGGCAACATGCGCGTCAGCGAACAGATCGATGCATTGGAGATCATGGGCATCAATTCAAAAGCGTATTTGATCTTACCCAAGATCGTCGCGGCCTTGATCATGATCCCCTTGCTGGTGATCATCGCCATGGTCCTGGGCATTTGGGGCGGACGGTTGGCCGGAACCATGGCAGGCATCATCCCGCCGAATATTTTTGATAAAGGATTGGTTGAATTTTTTGTCCCCTACAATGTGTATTTCGCCCTCACGAAATCCTATGCCTTTGCGTTCATCATCTCGAGCATCCCCGCTTATTTTGGCTACCACGTTAAGGGTGGTGCCCTCGAGATCGGAAGAGCCAGCACCAAAGCAGTGGTCGTGAGTTGCATCCTGATCCTCTTTGCGGATTATGTATTGTCGGCTTTGCTATTGTAACTCTCATGCACAATAAGATCTTTCGATGGATTGGGCTTGTTTTGCTAGTGCTGAATTTCCTGATTTTCATCAACCGAAAAAACGGATTCAATTATCAGTCCATCGCATCGCTGGAACAGCTTTATCCGCCGAACGAATTGCTCAATGACCCTAAAAAGTTAAAGGGTACTACAACCCATTTCACCCCTACTGAATTGGCTTCAGCCAAGCAATTGATTCTCGGCTCTACTGATTTCATTCATTGTAAAACTGATATTGAAAGGCTACTCTGCATCAACCATTTTTTGTACCAATCTATTTGCCAGAACCATGCCATTGGTAAGTTGACAACAATTTACGACGACCCCATGCAGCTATTCCTTACCCTTCGGGCCAACAAACAGGAGCCTTTTGACTGTGGGCCGACTGCATTCCTGCACACGTATTTTTTAACAGCTATGGGATTCAACGTTCGGAATATTCAAAACATCCAGCGGCCTGACGCCCCGATCGCACCCAATTCACATGTGTTCAATGAAGTTTGGATCGGAGACAAAAATATATGGGTAATTTCCGATCTGTTTCAAAACCGTCACTTACTGGTAAAAAATGGCATTGAACAAACAGCAGCCGACTTTTATCGTAACCAAGCGCTTGAGAACGGATCTGCCTACTACACAATTTACCAATCAGAAAACGGCTTACTTACTGAAAAGACGGAAAAAATCAGCGACCCATTCTTCTCCAGGCATTACTATTTGAACTACTACCGGGAAACGGATCCGTCGATTGTCTATTCCTGGAAGAAGAAAATACAGCACTACATCCTTTCGTACAGTCATTTTCAGTTGTATGACCCGATCGAGCACCGATCGAATGCACGATACCACCTCAAGCAGTTCGTTTTCTTCGCCGGCTTGGGCTGGTTGATTATCTTCGTTGTCGGAACCATCCGCTATTTTTTTGATCGAAGTAAAAAACATACAAAAATCCTTTAACGGCAAAACCATCATCGAGGGGGTGGATGCCGTGATGAAAAGCGGCCAATGCAATTTGATCATCGGTGCCAGCGGTAGCGGAAAGACCGTGCTGATGAAATGCATGGTCGGATTGTTCCAACCTGAATCCGGAGAAATATTGTACGATGGCACCTCCTTCACCAAAATGGACGAGGAGCAACGAACGGCCATCCGCAAGGAGATCGGGATGCTGTTTCAAGGGTCGGCACTGTTCGACAGCCTGAACGTAGAGGAGAACATCCTGTTCCCGCTAAACATGTTCTCCAATGATTCAATGGCCCGCAAAAAAGAACGGGTGAACCAGGTCCTCGAGCGCGTAAACCTTCCGGGCGTCAATAAAAAATTTCCGGCCGAGCTAAGCGGGGGCATGAAAAAGCGGGTCGCCCTGGCAAGAGCCATTGTACTGAATCCCAAATATCTATTCTGTGACGAACCCAACTCCGGATTGGATCCGCAAACCTCGCTGGTGATCGACAAACTCATTCGCGACATCACGGTGGAGTACAACATGACCACGGTGATCAATACCCACGACATGAACAGCGTGATGGAGATCGGCCATTACATTCTGTACATGTACCAGGGACATAAAGAATGGGAAGGCAACAACAAGGAGATCATTTTCAGCAAAAACCAGCGGCTGAACGACTTCATTTTCGCCTCCGATTTCCTTCGCGATGCCAAGGACATGCGGATGCTGGAGCAACGCGGGAAGATCGATCCAGACCGAAACATGGAGGACCTGCTGAAATAGGTCTCCTCCCCTTCTTGTCAGGGGATAAAATCCCCCTAATTTTGCGGTCAATTCCAACCTACATATGAGCATCCTCGTCAATAAATCATCCAAGATCCTGGTACAGGGATTCACCGGAACCGAAGGCAGTTTCCATGCCGGACAAATGATCGAATACGGAACCCAGGTAGTGGGCGGTGTAACGCCCGGCAAGGGCGGTAGCACCCACCTCGATCGCCCTGTATTCAATACCGTAGCCGATGGCGTCAAAGCAACGGGTGCGAACGTAAGCATCATCTTCGTCCCCCCTGCCTTTGCAGCCGATGCCATCATGGAAGCCGCCGAAGCAGGCATTGAATTGGTCGTTTGCATCACAGAAGGCATACCGGTGCAGGACATGGTCAAAGCCAAGAATTATTTGCAAGGAAAAAATACACGCCTGATCGGGCCGAACTGTCCGGGTGTCATCACCGCCGGCGAATGCAAAGTGGGCATCATGCCCGGTTTCGTATTCATTCCCGGCCGCATCGGCATCGTGTCCAAATCCGGTACGCTGACCTATGAAGCAGCCGATCAGGTAGCCAAAGCCGGACTCGGCATCTCTACGGCCGTGGGCATCGGAGGCGATCCGATCATCGGTACAACCACCCGCGATGCCATGGAATTGTTCATGAACGATCCGAACACCGATGCGATCGTGATGATCGGAGAGATCGGTGGAGGCATGGAAGCCGAAGCCGCCAATTGGATCAAG
>JBDKIP010000074.1:0-5676 GCA_039797015.1 Bacteroidota bacterium | reverse complement strand
CCTGTTTGACACGCTTATTGTTTTTCCGCCCCATTTGATTTGCTTTTCGCGGTAGACAGGAACTGTTGAATCAGTTGTTGAAAATTTGATTCCTGACCGAATAAAAACCGATGTTGATAGTCCGTCACATAGATCGGCAGGTCTTGCATCTCCTGCGCGAAGGACCTGAGTCGTACCGCATCTTTTGAGGTGGTAAGTATCCAGGCATCCGGATTGTGAAGATTCCTGTATTGAGACCTGATCTCCCGAACGTCATTTATGTTAAAGTGATGATGATCGGAAAAAGGCATGAAATGATAGGAAGAAGCCTCGCGTTCCATCCACATTTTCAGAGGTGCTGGGTTGGCAATGCCAGTGACCAATAAAATCTCCTGGTGCTCCACCGAACGAACCCGCGTGGGATCTTGCCAATGACAAGGCAATTCCACATCCATGGAAGTAAAAAAAACCTGTTGATTCGGCAACGGATTCAACTCCTGGCGAATCGCATCTGCTTTTGCAGGTTCAAGATCCGAAGGACATTTAGTGACAACGAGCACATCTGCCCGTTGGTAACTTTTTCGTTGATCACGCAGATCACCCGTTGGCAGAAAGAAGTCCCGGGTAAACAGATTGTTGTAGTCGGTCAATAGAATTTGTAATCCCGGCCGGATCGATCGATGCTGATGTGCATCGTCCAATAAAATGCAATGTGTTTGGGGACGGTCTTGCAGCAATTGCGGAATGGCCAACAAACGCTTTTCACCGACGGCCACGGAGATGTTGGGAAATCGTTTGTACAGCAACATCCCCTCATCACCAATTTCGGAAACGGTTGAGTCCGGTTTGGCCAATCGATACCCGTTGGATCGACGTTTGTATCCACGACTGAGCACGGCTAAGCCCTCGTTTGGGCCAATGAGCTTCACCAAATATTGGATGAACGGAGATTTACCGGTACCGCCTACTGCTAAGTTGCCTACACTGATCAACGGCATTCCGAACATTGCAGTGCGCAAAATTCCCCGATCGAACAACCAATTCCGGGCATATACACCAATGCCGTATAAAACGGAAACAGGGAACAACAGGACCCTGAACGATCGGAGGAAGATGCGGGGGAACAACATAGCGGCGTATGCCAAAGTTAATCAAACCCGGATTCGGTTGCGGGTGACGTCGACTGCAGCGAATCGTCCTCAGCCAAAAATGTGCTGAAGATGGTGGTGCCGTAATTGCGCTCCGACAAAAATCCAGAGAATTCATTGTATTGATTTCGGGGGGTATGCTCCAAAATGAATCGACCACCGGGCAAAAGTAATTTCCGATCCCAAATGAGTCGGGGCAGGTCATCGATCTGTGTAAGCGCATACGGGGGACCGGCAAAAATGAAGTCATACCGGTCGGTACAAGACTGTAAAAACTTGAACACATCCATCTTCAAGACCTGCATGCCACCAATGCCCAACTGCTCTGCTGTTTTCTTGATGAACGCATGCATGACCGGATCTTTTTCCACGACGGTCAGATCGGCCACGCCACGGGAGGCCAGTTCATAGCTGATGCTGCCCGTCCCTCCAAAAAGATCCAATGTCTTCAACTCCTCGAAATCCAATTGATTCTGCAATCGATTGAACAGACCCTCTTTGGCTACATCCGTAGTGGGCCTCGTATGCGGCATGTGTGTGGGCGGATGAAATCGCCTACCCCCGAAGCGACCACTGATCACTCTCATGAAAGAATTTTTGCCAAGGGGGTAAACCAATGAGGCGGCTGATCGCCGGGAAGATCCTTCCAACCAACTTCCGTACCATGTAAGTTTCGAAAACGCGCACGCAAGGAAGATAATTCCTCTGCGACCACAGGCCACTCGCCCAGCAATTGAACATCCATTTGATCCGGCGAAAATTTATACTCCGCTGCCAAAAGGGATAGGACATACAATAAATCATCGGTCGATCCGATGTAATGCGGTTGCGCGTAATGGAATTGATTTTGTTTCCAGATGGAAAACCAACACCAATTGCCCATCCGAATGATCTCCAGTCGATCCATTGAATTGTTCGTCGACGCGGATATAAATGGAACCGCATGCGTGCATTGCACGTCGGCACTAAGCTTTTTTAACTGATCGATCAGGTGCGATGGGACGCGTACCCAGGCAGTGGCTTCGGCCGGACCATTCCGGTCAGCCACCCACTCATGGCCTGGCTTCTCCGGCCACTGCGCTGCCAACCATTTTTGTGCATCCTTTTCACCGATCACGGCCGAAGGCAACCAGCACCACTCCGGCAACAGGAATGCTGCGCGAATCTTACGGATCTCCGCACGCGCTGGAAATACCTCTTTGGCCAGTTGATCAAACACAGTTGGTGTGTAAAGATCAAATGGAGTGTATTCTGCGTGCCGGATGTAACGATTGAAGGAGTCATATGCAAGCGAGCCGATGCGGTCTGGACCAATGAGCAGGATCCAAGCATTGGGCTGACTGGTTGGTTGATATGTAAATATCTCTGATTTCATCTGCCTGATGAGGATGCAATAATAGACAAATTTAATTTGCCTAGGTTTGCGGCTCATCACATGTCTGTAACACCTACCTCAACTCTTCAATTTTCCAACACCTACAGGCAGATCTGGAAAATGGCACTGCCCATCAGCTTTGCCATCTTCATCCCGCAGATCAATTTTTTCATCAATACCATTTTTCTTGGGCATTACACCAACGACCCCATTGCCCTTGCTGCCGGGGGAATTACCGGCGTGTACTACCTCATCTTTGCGGCCATTGGGTATGGACTGAACAATGGATTGCAGACCCTGATCGCCCGCCGGGCGGGTCAAGAACAACGAAAAGAAATCGGCAAACTGTTTACCCAATCCATCTGGATCGGGATCGGACTTTCCGTATTGGGCATCACGCTAACGTACACCCTGACGCCAAAGATCTTTAGTTGGATGCTACACGATCCGGCCCTGTCGCAAAAATCAATTGAATTCTTAAAAATTCGTATTTGGGGACTACCCTTGCTATACGTCTATCAGCTCCGCAATGCACTGTTGGTTGGCATCAACCAAAGTAAATGGCTGGCGGTAGGCACACTGGCTGAGGCTGCCACAAATGTGTTGTTCGACTACTTACTCATATTTGGAAACGGCGGATTTTCTGAAATGGGATTCAATGGGGCGGCGGTGGCCTCGATCATCGCCGAGGGAGTTGGACTGATCACGATCTACTCGGTGATCCAGAACCGGGGAATCGGACGGGAATTTTCGCTGTTTGTTGAAAAAAGAACAGATAAGAAATACATCGGACACATACTGTCCATCTCCGCGCCACTGATGTTTCAGACAGCCATCAGCATCATCAGCTGGCAGTTTTTCTTTTTGTTGATCGAGCACCACGGGAAAACAGCCCTGTCGGTTTCCAATGTCATGAGGCATTTATTCGGATTGCCCGGATGCCTGACCTGGGCCTTTGCAGCCACGACCAGTACCCTGGTGAGCAACCTGATCGGACAGGGAAAATCAGCAGATGTTCCACTGCTGATAAAGCGCATGATCACGCTCAGCTTCAGCATCACCGCAGTGATCAGCATTGCCCTAAACATCTGGCCAAGTCTGTTTTTGATGCCCTTCGGCCAAAACGAAGCATTTGAGGCTGCAGCCATACCTGTAATCCGTGTGGTAACCATGGCGATGGTACTGATGTCGTTCGGTACAGTTTACCTGAATGCCGTCACCGGGTCCGGCAACACAAGAGTCACCTTTTTGATTGAAGCCGGTACGATCCTGGGCTATTGCATCTATGTCTATTTGACCGCCGAGTATTTTTTTCTACCCATTGAGTACGTATGGATGAGTGAGTGGCTTTATTGGTTTGGCATGTTTCTGCCCGCCTGGTGGTATATGCGTTCCGGAAGATGGAAAAATAAAGAGATCTAGAACGTACGTTCGAGTTGAATGCCCAAACGACCATCCAATCCGGTTACCGGAGGAGATGTCTTTTCTATGTGAATGCGGATCGAAGTCGTTTGCGGAAATCGTTCGTGCATCTCCGTCAGAATCGATTGTGCAAGATCCTCCAATAATTTTCGGGGCCTTTTCATCTGATCCGACAGGATGCCAAATAACTGGGTGTAGTCGAGTGCCTGGTCTAGTGATTGGATGGAATTCACGGGTTCTGGGTGAGTTACCCAAAGATTCACCAGAAAGGTTTGCCCTTGCAATGCTTCTTGCTCATACCACCCATGGTAGGCAAAAAAGCGAAGATCCAGCAAAGTCAATGTAATGTGTCCTTGCATCGGATCAATGAAAGCCTGCAGCACTTAAATAACGTTCCGCATCCAACGCAGCCATGCAACCGCTGCCGGCCGCGGTTACTGCCTGGCGGTAGGTTTTGTCCTGCACATCTCCCGCAGCGAATACGCCTTCAATATTTGTTCTGGAACTGCCGGGGATGGTCTTGATGTAGCCGGCTTCATCCATGTCGATCCATGGCTTGAAGATGCTGGAATTCGGTTCATGCCCAATGGCCACAAAGAAGGCGTTTACCGTCAAATCAGTTAGCTGTCCGCTCTCCGTGTTTTTTATGCGCACCCCGGAAACGGTTTTATCACCCAATACTTCTTCGGTAACGGAATGCCAATGTACCACGATGTTTTCCGTTTTCAACACACGATCCTGCATCACTTTGCTGGCACGCATCTCACCGCGACGAACGATCATGTTCACCTTGGAGCAGATCTTGGATAGATACAAGGCCTCTTCTGCCGCCGTGTCACCGGCTCCTACGATGGCCACTTCTTTTCCTTTGAAGAAAAATCCGTCACAAACCGCACAGGCACTCACGCCGTGACCATTCAAACGCTGCTCACTTTCCAGTCCAAGCCACTTGGCACTGGCACCGGTGGAAATGATCACGGATTGTGCCTCGATCCATTTTTCCTCATCGATCTGCACCCGGTGAATCGGTCCGGTGAAATCTACAGCCGTTGCCAATCCATAACGTATGTCCGCTCCCATGCGCGCGGCCTGTTTTTCAAAATGGACCATCATGTCCGGACCTTGAATGCCGTCCGGATATCCTGGGTAATTTTCCACTTCGGTCGTAATGGTCAATTGTCCACCTGGTTGAATGCCTTGATAAAGAACCGGGTTCAATCCGGCACGACTGGCATAGATCGCAGCGGTATAACCAGCCGGACCAGAACCAATGATCAAACAAGAGACTTTTTCAGTAGTGGACATATTGCGTGTTTGTAACGCAAAATTACATGATTCGGCTAACTAACGTAATGGGACTACCGAGGGATGATCAACGAACGATACTGTGCGGCATAGCCCCCAAAATAGCCAAGAGCATTTCCCCGGATATTGGATAGGACACGGGTGGGTGAGGAAAAAGGATTGCCAATGCTTGCGTAGGCAAATTCCATGGTCCGCCAAAAATCAAAGGTGCCTTTATCGATGTTGCAGAGTTTGAATACAACGGTGTCGCCACGGTTAAAAAAGGAATATCCTTCCTCCAATCCCTCGCCCCTGGGTACGCCCCTTTCGATTTGGACGTCAAAGGAACTTCCGTCGATGAATTGGTCATCAAACACGGAATTAAGCCCCGGATAAAACGGGTCACCATTCTGTTTGGTGAAATAGCGAACATAATCACCCAAGCCAGGCCGGTCCGTTCCCCGAAAC
>JBDKIP010000073.1:0-4977 GCA_039797015.1 Bacteroidota bacterium | reverse complement strand
CTCACGGAGGAGGCCATTCAATGGGCCCAGCAGCAGGGACTTTCGGAGGTGAAGTTTCGTCGTACCAAATCCGGCATCGACAGTTCAAAAACATATCCATATGCCAGCCGGGACCAGCTCAATGGGGCACAGCAAATGCGTGGCGCGATTGTGGAGGCCACCATCGATCCGACCCATCCGCTTGCATTCGGATATGCACAATCCTCCGTGTCGCTGTTCAAAGCAAACCGGGTATTCATGGATAAAAGCCGAAACCCCTTTGCCACCCCTTATGTATACAGCAATGCGCCCCTTCAGAGTGGATGGGTCAGTGCCGAAAACATCGAAGTACTCAAAGGAGGGGCAGCGGTTGTGGTGAGTTCGATCGGACAAGGGCGGCTCATTCACATTGCTGACAATCCCAACCTTCGGGCCTACTGGTTGGGGGGTACAAAGCTTTACATGAATGCCATTTTCTTTGGGAAGCTCATCGAATTGGGAAGTACACGAAGTGAAGAATGACGCAACGGCCTGCGTAGAAAAACAGTATATTCGTTGTCCATTTAATTTACGAAACAAAACAGAGTACTATGATTAAAATGCAAGTCATCGGCAACCTTGGGAAAGACTGTGTGGTGAACACCGTCAACGGAAAGAATGTGATCAACTTCACCGTAGCCCACACCGAAAAATTCAAAGACAGCCAGGGCAATCAACAGGAAAAAACCATTTGGGTGGATTGCGCGTATTGGACTGATCGCACCGCGCTTTCTCAGTATCTCACCAAAGGAAAGCAGGTATATGTGGAAGGACAGCCGGAGGCGCGTTCCTTTCAGCGAAACGACGGAACCCCAGGATCATCCCTTTCGCTTCGTGTCCGCGATGTTCAGTTGCTGGGTGGGCGCAGTGAGCAAACTGCCGGCGCCGGTGGTGGATACTCGGCGGCACCGATGAGTGCTCCTCCCGCGCATTCTGCCAACGACCAAATGGATGATCTTCCCTTCTAAAAAGTCATGTTCAACTTTCACAGCCCCCGAATGGGGGCTTTTTTATGCCCAAGCCGCAACATCCGATTAAATTTGCGACATGACATCCACGTCTTTCTCCTACGGCCAGCTGGTCCAATTTGCCCAATCGGTTTTTGAAAAGATCGGATGCTCGTCCGAGCATGCTGCATTGGCTTCCCGGGCATTGGTATCCGCCGACCTGCGGGGAATCGATTCGCATGGCGTGGCACGTCTCAGTGGTTATGTCCGTTTGTGGGAAGTAGGACGGGTCAATGCTCAACCCCAAATACGCATCATTCATGAAACGCCTTCCACGGCGGTGGTGGATGGTGATCGGGGACTGGGATTGATCGTGGCGACAGAGGCAATGCGGATCGCGATTGAAAAGGCGAAGTTGGTTGGAACGGGTTGGGTCAGTGTGCAGAACAGCAATCATTTTGGCATTGCCGCTTTTCATGCGATGCAGGCGATGGAGCATGACATGATCGGTTGGGCAATGACCAATGCGAGTCCGCTCGTGGCCCCCACGTTCTCGAAGGATCGGTTACTCGGAACCAATCCCATTTGTGTGGCGGCACCCGCGGGTGAGGAGCCTCCGTTCGTAGCCGATCTGGCAACCACTACGGCGGCGTATGGAAAATTGGAGATCTTGCAACGCAAGAACCAACATACACCCACCGGTTGGGTACAGGATGCAGATGGAAATCCGGCGAATGATCCGAATATTCTTAAGCAGGGTGGAGCGTTGTTGCCCTTGGGAGGCGATCGAGAACATGGATCGCACAAAGGGTATGCCCTGGGTTCGATCGTCGATCTTTTCTCTGCCTTGTTGAGTGGAGCCAATTACGCACCCTGGGTTCCTCCATTTCCGGCCTATGTGCCGATGCCTACGGAGCAACCCGGAAAAGGGATCGGACATTTCTTGGGGGCCATGCGGGTGGATGCGTTTCGTCCGGTGGAAGAATACAAAATGCACATGGACCATTGGATCAGGGGATTTCGCAGGGCAACACCCATTGATCCCAGCCAGCCCGTGATCATTCCAGGCGACCCGGAGCGTGCCGCGGAAGCCGAACGAATGGTTGATGGCATTTCTTTATTGACTCCCGTGCTGGAAGATCTTCGTCAATTGTCTGTTCGGTTGGGCATCGTTCCACTGGACGCATGACGATTCGTTTTTTCTCTTGTTATATTTGCTCGCTTGCCGCTAAAATCAACACGTATGAAAGTCATGAAATTTGGCGGCACCAGTGTGGGCCGTCCGGAACGGATGCATCGGGTAGCCGAACTGGTGAACGAACAAGAAGAATCTGTTTTGTTGGTATTGTCGGCTGTCTCCGGAACCACCAATGCATTGGTTTCCATCGGAGAATCACTCGCGCTCGGTGATCGGGAGAAAGCAAACACGCTCATCGATGCCTTGCATCATCAGTATGTTGAATTTATAAAGGGGCTTCTGAAAAAAGATGAGGCCATAGAATCTGCACAGCAGATCCTAACCGAGCATTTTGGACTTTTGAAAATCATTTGTCGAATCTCCTACAGTGAAGCGCTGAATCGAGACATTTTGGCGCAAGGGGAGTTGCTGTCGACCAAACTTTTTTCCGTTTACCTAACTGAAAAAGGAATCGATCATGTCTACTTGCCGGCCCTGGATTTCATGTACATCGATGAATACGATGAACCTCGTTTGGATGAGATACAATCCCGACTTCTTCCGTTATTGGGGCGGGGTGACAAAAGACTTTACGTCACCCAAGGTTACATCTGTCGAAATTCAAAAGGGGAAGTCGATAATTTAAAACGGGGTGGGAGTGATTATACGGCATCCTTATTGGCTGCGGCAATTTCCGCTTCCGTATGTGAGATCTGGACGGATATTGATGGGATGCACAACAACGATCCGCGCATCGTGGATCGAACACGTCCGGTAGAGCAACTCAGTTTTGAAGAAGCGGCGGAGTTGGCTTATTTCGGGGCAAAGATCCTGCATCCGGCCTCTATCTGGCCGGCTCAGCAAGCAAAGGTTCCTGTTCGGTTATTGAATACCATGGAACCGGCAGCACCCGGAACCCTGATTGCCGAGCAGTCACTGGGTATTGGGGTGAAGGCGGTTGCGGCAAAAGATAATATCTGGGCCATTCGAATCAAGAGCAGCCGGATGTTGTTGGCCTACGGATTTTTACGCAGGGTGTTTGAGGTGTTTGAAAAATACAGAACGCCCATCGATATGGTGACGACTTCGGAAGTGGCGGTATCGGTGACCATCGACTCAGATAAATATTTAAAGGATATAATTGCAGAGCTGAGCATCTTTAGCAGCGTAGAAGTCGATGCGCATCAAACGATCATATCGGTGGTGGGACAATCCATTGGACGAGAAAATGGCGTGTTGCAGGATCTTCTGCGCTCCATCGGAAACATCCCGGTTCGGATGATCAGCCACGGAGGAAGTCCACACAACATTTCCCTTTTGGTCGACGCCACCCGTAAAAAAGAATTGTTGCAGCAATTGAATCTGCATCTGTTTGGACTATAAAAAAACCCCGGAGTGATCCGGGGTTTTAATTAGATGACCAGCATTGCATCTCCATAACTGAAGAAGCGGTATTTGTCCTTGATCGCTTTTTTATAGGCTTCCATGGTCAGCTCATATCCAGCGAAGGCGCAGGTCATGATGAGCAAACTGGTTTTGGGCAAATGGAAATTGGTGACCAATGCATCCGCGATGTTGAAATCGTAGGGCGGATGAATGAAGGTGTTGGTCCACCCCTCTGAGGGCTTCATTAATTTCTGGGCAGTGAAGGAAGACTCCATGGCCCGCATGGTGGTGGTGCCGATGGAGCAGATGCGGTGACCGTATTCTTTGGCGCGGTTTACGATGTTGCAGGCGCCTTCATCAATGTGATAATATTCTGCATCCATTTTGTGTTTGCTGAGGTCTTCCACTTCGATGGGGCGGAACGTGCCGAGTCCTGTATGCAGCGTAACCTCTGCGAAACGAACGCCTTTGATCTCGAGGCGCTTGATGAGTTCTTTGCTGAAGTGCAATCCGGCAGTGGGTGCCGCTACGGCGCCTTCGTGCTTAGCGTAGACGGTTTGATAGCGTTCTTTGTCCTCTTCGTCGGGCTTGCGCTTGATGTATTTGGGAAGGGGTGTTTCGCCGAGTTTCTCAAGCTGCGCACGGAAGGATTCCTCTGAATCTTCCCAGAGGAAACGGATGGTCCGTCCGCGGCTGGTGGTGTTGTCGATCACTTCTGCCACCAGGTCTTCGTTGTCGCCGAAGTAAAGTTTATTGCCCACGCGGATCTTACGGGCCGGGTCAACGATCACATCCCACAAGCGGTTGGGACGGTTCAATTCGCGCAGCAGGAAGACTTCGATTTTGGCGCCGGTCTTTTCTTTGCGGCCATACATGCGAGCGGGGAATACTTTGGTGTTGTTGACAACAAAGCAATCTTTGTCGTTGAAGTACTCCTGGATGTCACGAAAATGTTTGTTTTCGATCACACCGGTATGCCGATGAACGACCATTAGGCGGGAATCCTCGCGTTTTTTTGCGGGCGTTTGGGCAATGAGGTTCAAGGGGAGATCGAACCGGAATTGGGATAATTTCATGGTTTGAGCGTTGATGCGACTTCACGACACCTCACGGGCAAACGTCCGGACCAAGATCCTGCCGGCCTTACGGCGCCGGTGGGGTCTTCGTGAATGAAAAGTGTGCAAAGTTAAGGAATCCGGCTGACTTTCGTCACCTTTTATACCACTGATTGTAGTTGGGGAATGGACCGCAAGAGATCCCGGGTATAGGGGTCTTTCGGGTGCGTACAAACCGCTTCCGTTTCACCACTTTCCACCAGCCGCCCCTGTTGTAAAACAAGGATTCGGTCGCAGAGGTATCGGACCACCCCCAGGTCGTGAGAAATGAACAAACAGGTAAAATTGAGTTCTTGCCGAAGGTCGTTCAGCAGGTTCAATACCTGGGCCTGTA
>JBDKIP010000072.1:0-2842 GCA_039797015.1 Bacteroidota bacterium | reverse complement strand
ATCGACTCGATCCGGTCAACCTCCTTGCCGGATTTTTTCCAAGCTTCGAATCCTCCTTCCAGATAACCAATCGTATGGTCGTATCCCACGCGAGCCAAACGAGTAACTACTTCTTCTTCGCGACCGGGCTCACAAACCAAGAGGATTTCCTGCTTGATGTCAGGGATCATCGCACCCACCCAGGGAGCAAATTGTCCGTCGATGCCGATGTTGATCGAATTCGGTACGAATCCCTGAGCAAAAGTTTGCGGAGCACGAGTATCGAGTACCAAGGCACCGGTTTCATTGGCTGCCACCTCAAAGGCCTCGGGCGACATTGCTTGTTGTCCACGCTCCAGCACGGTATCGATGCTGTCGTATCCTTCGATGTTCATCATCACGTTCAGCGGGAAGTAGGCGGGAGGCGCCATGAGTCCGGTGATTACTTCCTTGATGAACTCCTCTTTGGTCATATCCGCGCGAAGCGCATAGTTGGTCTTCTTTTGATTGCCCAGTGTATCGGTGGTTTCCTTGCTCATGTTCTTTCCGCAGGCGCTGCCGGCCCCGTGTGCAGGATATACGGTGATGTCATCCGACAAGGGCATGATCTTGTTTCGAAGCGAATCAAACAGATAAGAAGCCAGTTTTTCCTGTGTCAGGTCAGAAGCTACTTTTTGTGCCAGATCGGGACGGCCCACATCGCCGATGAACAGGGTATCACCTGAGAATAGTGCTATGTCTTTACCGGAAGCATCTTTTAGTAAGTAGCAAGTGCTTTCCATCGTGTGACCGGGCGTATGCAATACTTTGATGGTCAGATCACCGACCTTGAATTCTTGTTCGTCGGTTGCAATGAGTGCTTCGAAATTGGGTTTAGCGGTCGGACCATACACAATGGGTGCACCGGTCTTCTTGCTGAGGTCAACGTGACCCGATACAAAGTCTGCGTGGAAATGCGTCTCCAGCACATACTTGATCTTGGCTCCGTTCTTCGCAGCCTTTTGGATATAAGGCTCCACCTCACGCAGCGGGTCAATGACAACCGCCTCGCCGTTGCTTTCAATATAATAGGCACCCTGTGCCAAACATCCGGTGTAGATCTGTTCGATGATCATGGTATTTGGTTTTTCGTTTTTTATTGGTTGAAGTGCAAAATTCAGTAGATGTAAAATTACCAACAGTGACTTTACTCACATTATGCCCCACCGGGTAATAGTCCCAGCGCAAATGTATTGCTGATCTCTTTTAGTAGGATATAACTTCCCATGATCAGCACGAACCAACCGAATCCTTTTTTAAGTGCAGCCCCATCGATGCGACGACTCAGGGCATTTCCCAGAAAGATTCCGGCAATGGCAATGAGGGTAACAGAGCCCAACAAGGTCCAATCCATGGCTTTTCCGCTCATCAGATCACCGGTAAATCCGATCAGCGATTTGGCGGCGATGATCAGCAGGGAGGTACCCACGGCCTGTTTCATGGGAAGTTTGCTGAGTACAACCAGGGCGGGAATGATCAGGAATCCGCCTCCGGCGCCTACGAGTCCGGTTAGCACACCCACTACCGCTCCTTCTAATAAGATCAGGGGATAATTGAATTGTTGTGGTGCACTGGTTGCTTGCTTCGCCGGTTTTCCGTCACGGATCATGGACATGGATGCTGCCACCATCAATATGGCAAAGAGCACCATCAGCAGCAGATCTTTGGTAATGGGAAACGTTCCGATCGAGAATAAGGACTCCGGAATGGCCGGCAATATGAATTTTCGGGTGATGAATACGGCGGCGATGGAGGGAATGCCAAAGACCAGTGCCGTCTTGTAATTGATCAATCCCTCTTTGTGTTTGGGCCAGGCACCCACCAAACTGGCGGCACCCACAATGAACAGGGAGTAAGCCGTTGCCAGGGTAGGGGATACGCCAAAAAGATATACGAGTACCGGAAGAGTGAGAATGGAGCCACCCCCGCCAATGAGTCCAAGCGAAAGACCGATCAGCAATGAGGCTAAATACCCAAGTATTTCCATGTTGAAATTTTGACAACACTACGAACAGAATGTGGGCTGCTGTGTGACAATGGTCACGGCATCTATTTCACCACCTCGATCAGGTTTCGGTGCAGCTTGACGCGTCCTTGTTGCTCCATCTTCTTAAGCAGGCGG
Source organism: Bacteroidota bacterium (assembly GCA_039797015.1). Lineage (GTDB taxonomy): Bacteria > Bacteroidota > Bacteroidia > Chitinophagales > Chitinophagaceae > JJ008. The sequence continues at coordinate 702 of JBDKIP010000072.1, read as the reverse complement.
GAGATCACTTCGCGAGAGGAGTTCAGGTCGTCCGCAATTTGCTGATGCGATAGTTCCAGCATTTTTTTGCCGGTCTGTTCAGCATACCGCTTCAAATAGAACTCGAGTCGCTCGTCCATGTTTCGGAAGGCGATGTGATCGACCACGGCCAGCATTTCATCGAATCGACTTCGATAGGTTTGGATCACATATTGGTACCAGCTGCGGTAGGTCGTCATCATGGATTCCATGAGTTCTACAGGTACCATCAATACTTCGGTCTCCTCTTCGGCTTTGGCCATGATCTCGCTGGTATCGGCTTGAAGGGCGCAGATCATGGAAACGGCACAGGCTTGTCCGGGTTGTAGGAAATACATCAAAAACTCTCCACCTTCCTCGTTTTCACGATAGATCTTGACGCGGCCCCGCAGGATCAGGGCTGTCGATTTGATGTATTGTCCGGTACGCAAGATCACTTCACCGGCGGCAAAGGTTTTGTGCAGCCCTTTTTCTTCGAGCAGCTCAATGAGCTCGGGTTCGAATTGCGTGTATATTTTTTGGAGTTCCATTTCAGGGCTGTAAGATCTGTTCCATTTTTTGGCTGCGGCTTCCTTTTATGAGGATATGACAATCTTCAAATGATTGCTTTTGATACCAATCCCTTGCAGCGGTTGAATCGGCAAACGATTTGTATCGATGAGAGACGCGCAAAAAATCACCGCC
>JBDKIP010000071.1:0-6597 GCA_039797015.1 Bacteroidota bacterium | reverse complement strand
CAACCGGATTTGTCTACCGGAAATTCCCAAATGAGGTAATTTTGCCCAACAAATACGAACAAATGTCCGCACGAACGATCCAACTACCTGAATGGCAAATCGCTGAATCGACACAAATTCACTACCAATATAGCCCGGAGGCCTTGGCCAGCGATACGATCCGGATCCATGAAGGCACACTGGCTGATTCCGGTGCGTTGGTGATCAATACGGGTGAATTCACTGGGCGTTCGCCAAAGGATAAGTTCCTGGTGCGGGATGGCGGTACGGACAAAACCGTAAACTGGAATGAATTCAATCAGGGCATTTCACCCGAATCATTTGGCTTGATCCGAGACGATGCCAAAAACTACCTGAGCACGCTCAAGGAAGTTTGGGTGCGGGATTGCTATGTATGTGCCGACCCCCGGTACCGTTTGAAGGTTCGTGTGATCTCTGAAAAACCCTGGACAAATCTCTTTGCTTACAATATGTTCATTCGTCCAGCCGACTCGGAGCTGGATGGATTCACGCCCGATTGGACAGTTGTATCCGTTCCCGGACTGCACCTGGACCCCAAACGCTGTGGCACCCGACAGCACAATGCCTCGGTGGTATCGATGACCGACAAACAGATCGTGATCACCGGAAGCGGATATACCGGAGAAACCAAAAAAGGCATCTTCACCATCCTCAACTACGTGCTGGTGAAAGAACACGGTGTATTGCCCATGCATTGCAGTGCCAACTTGGGAAATGAGGGAGATACAGCCATCTTCTTCGGATTGAGCGGTACGGGAAAGACCACACTCAGCGCCGACCCGAACCGCAAGCTGATCGGTGACGACGAACATGGTTGGTCGAACGATGGCATCTTCAACTTTGAAGGTGGGTGCTATGCCAAAACCATCAACCTGACCGAAGAAAAAGAACCGGAAATTTTCCAGGCGATCCGTCCCGGTGCCCTCTTGGAAAACATCACCTTCTTCCCCGGCACCAACAAGGTAAACTTTGATGATGGAAGCATCACCGAAAATACACGCGTCTCTTACCCTTTATACCACATCAGCAATGCCGTTGACCCTTCGGTAGGGGGATTGCCCAAAAACATCTTCTTTCTCACCTGTGATGCGTATGGTGTATTGCCCCCGATCGCTAAATTAAATCCGGGTCAGGCCATGTATCAATTCATCTCCGGATACACAGCCAAAGTAGCCGGCACGGAGGCAGGTGTAACCGAACCGAAGCCCACGTTCAGTGCCTGCTTTGGTGCGCCGTTCTTTCCGCTGCACCCCGGAGAGTATGCACATCTGCTCGGAAAGAAAATGCAAGAGAATAAAGTGAATGTGTGGTTGATCAATACGGGATGGACCGGTGGCGCCTACGGAACCGGTAACCGCATGAAACTGCGTTTCACCCGCGCCATGATCACGGCAGCACTAGAGGGCAAATTGAATGGTGTGAACTATTCGAATGATCCCGTATTCGGCTTGGCCATTCCAGATGAATGTCCGGGCGTACCCAGCGAAATTTTGAACCCGCGCAATACCTGGGGCGACAAAGCGGCGTATGATGAAAAAGCCAAGTACCTGGCCGGGCTCTTCATCAAGAATTTTGAGAAATACGCCAGTGGCGTGAGCGAGGAAGTATTGGCAGCGGCGCCGAAGGCTTGATCAGAATAAGCCGTGCAGCTCAGCGTCTACGCGACGGATCACCTCGCCGAGGTCTTCTTCGCGTTCGCCAAATTTGAGCTTGTCGACATCAATGACCAATAAGCGGCCTTCTTTGTAATCGCCGATCCATTTTTGGTAATAGTCGTTCAGCCGCTTGAGGTAATCAAGACGGATGTTCTCTTCGTAATCACGACCACGTTTCTGTATCTGTCCTACCAAAGTAGGCACCGAGGCCTGCAGGTAGATGAGCAGATCGGGCGGACGAACCAGCGTTTTCAGCGTTTGGAAGAATTCGTAATAGTTGTCGAAATCACGCTTGCTCATCAGGCCCATCTCATGCAAGTTGGGCGCGAAGATGTTTGCGTCTTCGTAGATGGTACGGTCTTGAATGATCGTCTCCGTGCCTTGCTGGATCTCGACCAGTTGGCGAAGGCGGCTGTTGAGAAAGTAGATCTGCAGATTGAAACTCCAACGGGGCATGTCCTCGTAGAAATCCATCAGGTATGGATTGTGATCTACATCCTCGAAATGCGGGATCCAACGATAATGCTTGCTCAGCATTTCCGTGAGCGTTGTTTTACCGGCACCAATGTTGCCGGCGATCGCAATGTGTTTTGCTTTTTTTGCCTTTGCCATAATCGTAGGTTCCGGTCCCATCCGACCGGGCGGACAAAATACTCCGAATTTTCGGATTCAGCCCGTTTGAATATTAAATTTCAATAATAGTTCAGCCCCATCACGGAACGGACCTGTTGCATCGTTTGAGCAGCACTTTCCCGGGCCTTTTCAGCACCCATCTGCATGACCTTCTTCAGGTATGTTTCATCCTGCAGAATGGTGCTGGCTTTTTCACGGATCGGGGCTATGAAGCTTACCATATCCTCTGCCAATTGCTTCTTCATGTCGCCATAACGGATCGCACATCCATCATATGCCTGCTCAAATTGAGCAACCACGTCCGCAGGGCTGACCAACCGCATCAAAGAGAAAAGATTATCAATATAATCGGGCTTGGGCTGATGGGGTTCCGTAGGACCCGCATCGGTCTTTGCCTTCATTATTTTTTTTCGGATCGACTCGTCGTCGTCCGCCAAATACAAGGTAGCATTTTGATTTTCGCTCTTGCTCATTTTCCCTGCTCCATCCAAGCTCGGCACCTTCACCAATTCCTGACCGTAGTTAAATGCCTGTGGCTCTGGAAAAATTTCGCCGTAGCGGTGATTGAATCGCTGCGCAAAATTGCGGGACATTTCGAGGTGTTGCTCTTGGTCCTTACCCACCGGCACCAAATGGGCGCGGTGCAAGAGGATGTCCGCTGCTTGAAGCACGGGGTAGGTCAGCAGACCGGCATTTACATTTTCGGGTTGCAACCGAACCTTGTCCTTAAAGGTGGTGGTTTTTTCCAACTCGCCTTTGTAGGCCAGCATGTTGAGGTAGAGATACAACTCAGAAGTTTCCGGCACGTGGCTCTGGCAGTACAACGTGGCTTTTTCGGGATCGAGTCCGGAGGCTATGTTCTCTGCCAGTACCCGTTTGACACTTTGGGAAAGGGTGCGGGTATCTGGGTGTGTCGTGAGCGAATGAAGGTCAGCCACCATGAAAAAACACGGATACTCGTCCTGCATCCGGACGTAATTGCGCAGGGCCCCAAAATAATTTCCGAGGTGTAAATACCCGGTGGGGCGGATGCCGCTCATGACAATGGGTGGGTTCGTGCTCATGGGGCGGCTAAGTTAATCAATAGTGGTCAGTTGAGTTTATCTTTGCTGACGGAACCAAGCAGACATAAAAAAATTCCGAGGCAGTTATGACAAACGAAATCATTCGGTTGGAGCAGATCCAGAAGAGTTATTTTATGGGCAAGCATGAGTTGCAGGTGTTGAAAGGATTGTCGTTGCTCATTCGCCGCAATGAATACGTAGCCTTGATGGGCCCCTCCGGTTCGGGTAAAAGTACGTTGATGAACATCATCGGCTGCCTGGACACGCCCAGCGGTGGCCAGTACATCCTGAATCAAAAAGACGTCAGTCAGATGAAAGACGATGACCTGGCTGAGGTGCGAAACAAGGAGATCGGATTCGTTTTTCAGCAATTCAATTTGTTGCCCCGCCTGACTGCCGTTGAGAACGTTGCCTTGCCTCTTGTGTATGCGGGCATGAAAAAAAAGGAACGTACGGAGAAAGCCATGGCCATGCTTGATCTGGTGAGTTTGACCGACCGAAGTCACCACAAACCCAATGAGCTCTCCGGAGGACAATGCCAGCGCGTGGCCATTGCTCGAGCCTTGGTAAACGACCCCTCACTCATCCTGGCCGACGAGCCTACGGGAAACCTCGACACCAAAACTTCCTATGAGATCATGGAGATCTTCGACCAGATTCATGGAAGAGGTAATACCATCGTGATCGTTACACACGAAGAAGACATTGCCAACCATGCCCGACGCGTGGTGCGCCTGCGGGATGGGATCATAGAGAGCGACAAGCAAAATCAGGCCAAACAAATTTTTGCCTGATCCAATTCAAACCTTCCTCGAATCGCGTTGTTAGTTCCTCATTAAGACACCTGCATGGCCCTGAAGATCTATACAAAAACCGGTGATACCGGAACCACTTCCTTGATCGGCGGAACAAAAGTTCCCAAATCGCACCTCCGCATCGAGGCCTATGGCACGGTGGATGAATTGAACTCCTACCTGGGACTGTGCATTGACCTTTTAAAGGATGAACAGAGCCGCAAAACACTGCGCGAGGTGCAAGACAGGCTGTTCACCATCGGATCCGCACTGGCCTGTGATCCGGTCAGAGAACCCGGCATGAAACTTCCGGACCTGAAAATCACCGACATTCAATTGCTGGAAGAAGAGATCGATCGGATGACAGAGGCATTGCCGCCCATGAAAAATTTCATCTTGCCCGGCGGGCATGCTACATTGTCTCACCTGCACATTGCCCGATGCGTTTGCCGACGCACCGAACGTCACTGCGTTCGACTGGAATTGGAGGGCGAGGAAGTCTCTCCACTCATCATACAATACCTGAATCGACTGAGTGACCATTTGTTCGTCCTCTCCCGTTACATCGGACATCAACTCAGCATCCCTGAAATTCCCTGGAAACCAAGGCTCTAGAATTTTAACGGCACGGGGACGGATTTATCCTTAATTTATCCGTTCAATTTCACTGTATGAACTGGCTGATTGCGGCACTTACACTCCTATTGTTTTTGGCGAGTTGTCGACCCGACAACCCACCACCCAACGGAACCTTTCCCCTGGTAGACACCATTCTGAATGATTTGTCGTACGGTACAGACCCTTCGCAGAAGTTGAATCTTGGCTTGCCGGGCACCCGAAACGCACAAACCCCGTTGGTGATCGTGGTACATGGAGGCGGATGGGTGATTGGCGATAAGTCGGAAACGCAGTTCTTGTTAAACGGTCTTCGTCAAAGAGGATTTGCTGTCGCCAATGTCAATTACCGGCTGACCACCAACAATCCGGACAACTACAAGATGCAATTGGATGATCTGGACAGTGCCATTCAATATTGCTTCCGAAAAGCGGCCTATTATACATTCAGTGATCAGAAAATTTATATGGTCGGTCATAGCGCGGGCGGGCATCTTTCACTGGCGCTTAGTTATACCCGAAACAACAATGGAAAAATCAAGGCGGTTGCCTCCTTGGCAGGTCCAACCGACCTATACGGATTGGCCTACTACAACAACGTGGTGTATGGCACGGTGTTGAACACCTATTTGGGCATGCCGCTGCTTCCAGTCACACCCACGTCTGAACAACGCTACAAATCCTGTAGTCCGCAATACCAGGCCACCAGCAGTGCACCCGCCACCATCTTTTTTCATGGGGAGCTGGACCCCATTGTCAATCCGGAGCAGAGTAGTTTTTTACACGCTCGGTTGGGAACGCTGGGGGTTGACCGAAGACTGGTCACATATCCGTTTACGTTTCATGATTGGTGGACAGACAACGCCAAGGTCAACAACACACTTGATGAGCTCAAGAACTGGTATCAGGCCCACCCCTAGTAGTTAGTACAATTGTCCGTCACGGATCCGCACGCATCGATCGCTCAAGGCGGCCAATTCCTCGTTGTGGGTAACGATCAAGAACGTTTGCTTGAATCGCGCCCGCAAGTCAAAAAACAAACGATGCAGTTCCTGTGCAGTGGCCGTGTCGAGATTGCCCGTTGGTTCGTCTGCAAATATCACGGCCGGCTTGTTGATGAGTGCACGGGCTACGGCCACCCGTTGTTGCTCCCCCCCGGAAAGTTGCTGGGGACGATGATCGGCGCGTGCGGTCAACCCCATTAATTCCAGTAGCTCCATCGCCTCCCGTTTCACCTCGGTTCGCGAACGCTGTCCGATCCAACCCGGAATGCAAATGTTTTCCAGTGCACTGAATTCGGGCAACAGATGATGGAATTGAAACACGAACCCGACCGAACGGTTGCGAAAGGCAGCCAATTCTTTGCTAGACAAACGGGTTACATCCGTACCGGCCACCTCAACCGAACCCCGGTCGGGTTTGTCTAAGGTCCCTAAAATGTGCAACAACGTGCTTTTCCCAGAACCCGATGGTCCTACCAACGACACCACCTCCCCTTGCTCGATCAAAACATCGACCCCTTGCAATACCGGAAGGTCCCCAAAATTTTTTGTTATGCCTTTGCCTGAGATCACGGTTTCAATTGTTCCCCGAAACTACTCAAAAAAATCAGTGGCCATGCCCGATGAATCACATTTGACAAATTGGATATTCTGCCTACATTCGCGAAAAATAAGAAATAATGTTTTGGACGTTGGAACTTGCCTCCTATCTGGAAGATGCCCCCTGGCCGGCCACCAAGGACGAATTGATTGATTACTCCATTCGCTCCGGCGCCCCACTGGAAGTGGTCGAGAACCTGCAGGAATTGGAGGA
>JBDKIP010000070.1:0-16491 GCA_039797015.1 Bacteroidota bacterium | reverse complement strand
TTCCCGTATCGTGAATACCTGATGATGGGGGCAATGACCCCCACTGTGACTGACTTCTATATATCCATCGATCCGATCGCCATCCGACACGAATGTTACCTGTGGATGGCCAAGCAAGATCCGCACTTCATCTGCCGGATAGGACAGCGTATTTTTCTCCAGCGCAAAAGCCAATTCGCGCTCGGAAACGTAATAAGTCGCATTGGGAAATGACAAAATCCGATCGGTACCATTTCCCTGTGCAATGCCCCCGGCATGGTCTTTGTGCAGATGGGTGAGCAACACTTTTGTTACTTGCTCGGGAGTGAACCCGATGCGCCGCAGGTTGCGATGTATCTGCAATTCACCATCCACAGCAAACCCCAAGCCCGTGTCAAGCAATAAAAGATCCTGACTTGTTTTGATGGCAAAGGGTTGTATTTCGACCAACAGACTGCCAATGGGACGATCTTGCAGTTGATCCCTGTTCGGATCGAACGGTAAAAAGACTTTGGTTTGATCGATCGTGAAGGTTCCTTCGGATAATGGATAGTAGTTCATGTGTAGGGTTCATCGCAACACCATCTGCCGATCGGCATCCAGGCGCATGAGAATAAATATCAAAAGGGAAAACGTGACCAGAGAAGTGCCTCCGTAGCTGATGAGGGGCAACGGAATGCCAATCACCGGCATCAACCCGATCGTCATCCCGATGTTGACCACCATGTGAAAGAAAAAGACGGCCATGACCCCATAGGCGTAGGCACGACTGAACGTACTGCGTTGCCGCTCGGCGATGAGGATGATCCGAAACAACAACAACAGGTACAGTCCCAACAACAAAAAGCTACCCAGAAACCCGAACCCTTCGCCCACCGTACAGAAAATGAAATCGGTTCGCTGTTCAGGTACAAAATCATATCGCGTTTGTGTGGCGCTCAGCAACCCTTTGCCAAAAAAACGGCCGCTTCCAATGGCGATCTTGGACTGACGAACATTGTAACTGGAGCCCGTTTCTTTTTTCTTCCCCTCCACGGCCGGCTTTATGGAGTCGTTCGATGAGCGATAGGGATTGTCCTTACCGAACAGATCATAGATCCGTTCGATCTGATGTTTCTGTAAAACATTTTTGAAAAGAAAAGGCACGGCAATTCGCTGAACGACGATCGCCAAAAACCAAATCACCACGATGGTGGTGAAGAGTCCGCGTTGCCGCTTGAAAGAACGACGCAACACATAAAGCAACGACAAGGCAATGACCGTCAGAATGATCGCTAGCGCATTGGGCGGTACCAGGATGGATGCCACCACCAGCACCACAGCGGCCATGGCAATTACCGGAATGCTGGCTGGCAAGCCCTCCCGATACATCACCAAAAAAAAGGACGTATAGACCAATGCCAAACCGGTTTCACTTTGAAGAATGCACAAGAGCGCGGGAAATAGCACCAAGACGGCTGCCCGAAGTTGAGCCTTGGTTTTCCGAAAATCGATATCGGGAAGACTCAGGTATTTCGCCAGCGCCAATGCCACGAACAGCTTTACGAATTCCGCAGGCTGAAAGTTGAACGCGCCGATCCGAATGATCGACTCCGTTCCTTTGATCTTAGAGTGAAAGGGAAATACCAAAAACAGAAAGACGATTCCGAGGGCATACCCCAGATTGGCTGTTGCAGAGAAAAATTTGCTGTCAGCCAGCAACACAATGAACCCAAGAAAAATACTGAGCAAGAAAAAATAGAGTTGTTTGCTGTAATCCGTTTTGAAGCCGATCCAACTCGATAGCATGGGATCTCCTTCCCGATAGGTGGCAGCAAAAATGGCCAACAGCCCAATGGTCGAAAGTCCTGTCAGGATCCAGAACAAACTCCAGTCAATGCCTTTCGATATGGTTCCTTGCTGTGGTCTCATATAAAAAAGAAATGGGGCTGGACGATCTTTTTTCGTGTGGCCATGAGCCCGAACGTTTCATTCGATGTTTGTTTTGGTCGTCCCGGGTCGGGTGTGCTGGATGGATTCGGCGCATGTGTGATGCGACGTAAGTAGGAGCTATCCTTGGTGAGCTTGAACCATTGTCTGGCCCGAGCGGAATCCTCTTTTTGTTGCAACCGCTTGAAGTACGCGGGCATCAGGTTGGCGGCAGCGATCCGTGCCGAATCTGCTTTGCTGCGCACACTCAATGTGTCGTTGAGGTATTTTTCCAACAGCATGCGCGAGATCGGACCGGCCCAGGTAGCCCCGTATCCCGCATTCTGTACAAAAACAGCTATGGCGATCTTGGGATTCTCTTTAGGGGCAAAGCAAACGAACATGGAATTGTTGGGCAACTTGATCCGACGTCCGTCCAGGATCGTGTAGTTCTCTGCCGTACCGGTTTTGGCACAAACCTCGATGCCGGGAATCTGAGCAATGCGGGCCGTACCGAATTTGACCACATCATTCATTCCTTCAATGACAGAGCGATAGGCCGTATCGGGGATGCCGGTCAGCACTTCATGTTTGCGTCGATAGGGATTGATGTAGGCTGTATCCTGTTCTGTTTGGGCCTCGATCTTTTCGATCAGATGCGGCGTGTAATAAAAGCCCTTGTTGCAAATGATCGCCATGGCATTGGCCATTTGCAAGGGTGTGGTCAGCATTTTATCCTGCCCAATGCCCAGCGTGAGGTTGGTGCAAGAGGTCCATCGGTTCGCGTTTTCTCGGTTGTACACCGAGGTGTCTGGAATCAGTCCGGAAATTTCTCCCGGCAAATCGACACCGAGTTTCACGCCCAATCCAAAGGCATTCATGTATTCTTTCCAATGCAGATAGCCCTGTTTCACTCCTTTGAATTTGGGCTGATCTACCGTCATTCGATAGATATGCGAAAAATAAGAATTGCAGGAGTTGGCGATGGCCAGGCGCATGTTGGCTGCGTGGCCGCCACCGGCGTGGGTACAAGCGGGCTTGCCATGACCACAAGCGTTGTATCGGCCGCCACAGGGGTAACCAAAGCCCGCACTGATCACGCCTTCTCCCAGCGCTACGAGTCCACCTAAGGGCTTGAACGTGGAGCCGGGTTCATATCGTCCGGCGATGGCGCGGTTGAGCATGGGACCGGTCACATCCAATACCATCTTGCTGTAATTGCTGCTTCCGTTGGGACCGGTGAGGTCGCTGGGATTGTAATTGGGTCCGGACACCATGGCAAGAATCCCTCCGGTTTTGGGATCGAGTGCAACCAGCCCACCCACTTTGTTGCTCATCAGTCGCTCGGCCAATTGTTGCAGTTCTGCATCCAAGTGCGTGTGCAATCCTCTTCCTGCAGAGGCAGCCGTATCAAAATCGCCATTCTCGTAATGTCCAACCAACCGGTTCTTGTTGTCTTTGATCATGTACTGAACGCCGCGTTGGCCCATCAATACTTTTTCGTAGTACGACTCCAATCCGGTCTTACCGATGTAATCGCCCTGGCGATAGAAATTTTTTGAACGCTCAATGTCTTTTGCATCCACCTCTCGTACGTAACCGAGTATGTGTGCGGCGGCATTGTATGGATAGTATCGCAGCGGCCGCTCCACCAAATTGAAACCGGGGAACTTCCAGGCATTTTCCTCGAACCGAGCTTGCAGATCTTTTGGGAGGAGTCCTCTGAAGACCGAAGGACGCACAGAGGTATTTTTCACGATGGCATCGATCAGTCGTTTTTTGAAATCGGCTGTATCCATTTCAAGCAATCGGCACAGCTCAAGGGTATCGATGCCGCGCACTTCGGCCGGGGTTACCATCAGATCATACGCAATGGTATTGTTCAGGATCGCTCTTCCTTTTCGATCGTAAATGATGCCGCGCTCCGGATAGATCACTTTGGCATACACGGCATTGTCCATGGCGAGCTGTCGATACCGACCATCGATCACTTGCAGGTAAAACAACCGAAAGAGGATGACGGCGAAGGCTACCAGCAGGAGGAGCTGGATGGTTCGACTTCTGGCTTGATGATAAACGGACATGGTGCGAGCGACGTACGCCAGCACAAATTACGTATGTGCAAGCGCGCATTCCAAATCAAAAACCGATCAGGCGGTGTTGGTTCGATAAGATTGTTGACGAGGAAAAAGCAAATCGACGGTCAAGATCAGCAGAAAACTGATGCCGGTGCCAACGATGGTCTTCCCCACAAACGTCCAAAAAGATCCTACACTGAGCCATTGAAGCAAGGTGAGGTAGAAATGATGCACAAAAGATAAAAACAAGACGTAAACGACATAAGGAGCCCATTGCATGGCACGGGCCGAGGGTTCCGGGTATTGGAAGGCTTGCGTATCGCGCGGCATGAGCAGACTGATCAGGTAAGGACGCAGGTATGCGATCAAGACACAGGCAGCTGCATGTAAACCCGGAGTCATCGTGAAATAATCGACAGATATCCCCAACAGAAAAGCTGAGATCAGCAGGGCGGGCCTGCTCATGGAAAAGGGAAGCCAAAGTACGAACACAAAATAGAGTGACGGCACCACCAGCCGGTGCAGGTGGGGGACTTTATTCAACAGATACACTTGGATCGCGACCAGTGCCAGTGCCCGGAGCAGGTATTGAAAAAAACGACTCATGGGCGACGGCTTTTGGGGTCCTCGATTCGTTTACGGGCTTCCTGATTCAATTTCACCTGTTCATCCAATTGCAGGTTTTCGACTACAAAAACCTGTTGAAGATTTCGGAAGTTGGCGGCCGGCTGCATCTCGATGATGTGAAAGTTGGTGCGGGCATCGGTCGAAATGGCACGAACCCTACCCAACATCTTTCCGGGCGGAAAATTGAAGGAGTACGCACTGGTGACAATTGAATCGCCCATTTTCAGGGAGACACTTTTGGGAATTCCTTTCAGGTAGAGTTTGTCGGGATGCACCCCATCCCATTCCAATGTGCCAAAGTCCCCCGATTTTTTCAACGAAGCATTGACCCGCTGTTGTACGTGCAGCAAACTCATCGCTTGGGAAAAATTGGGGCTCACAAAAACAACTACCCCCACTGCCGAACCATCTGCATTGAGTACCGCCATGTTCTCGCGTATGCCCTGATTGGTACCGCGGTCGATTTGAAAATAATTTTTCTCTTCGTTGACTGTATTGTAAATGACGGTTGCCGCCCGGTATACGTATCGGCGGATTCGCTTGACACTGTCTGTCGAAATCTCCTCCCGCTGTACTTGCTGGGTATCCACAACCAGATCGTTCTGCGTCATCAAATTCAGCAGAGAATCGTTGAGCGCATGCACGCGTTGATTTTCGGCACGGAGTTGAAAAAAATCCTCTACCCGATCGTAGCGACTGTTGATCGATCCGGTGATCTCCTGAGCCAGGCCCAAAAAACGCGATTGATGAAACCGATTGAAGCTCGACAGCGACCACCAGCAGATCACCTGCAGCAGCAGAAACAAGAGGAACGTATGATAACGTCGAATGAAAAGTAGTACGTTCCGCATCGATACTAACGCATCACAAAGGGATACTGACTATAATTCTTCAGAGCAATGCCGGTACCGGTGACCACGCTTTTGAGCGGATCATCGGCTACATGAACGGGCAACTTGATCTTGGCGCTCAACCGCTTGTCCAATCCGCGCAAGAGCGCGCCGCCACCGGTGATGTACAACCCACGGCGATAAATATCGGCAGCCAACTCAGGCGGTGTCTGTTCCAATGCTTTCAGGATCGCCTCCTCGATTTTGAAAACACTTTTATCGAGTGCTTCGGCAATCTCTTGGTAGCTGACCATGATCTGCTTGGGAATGCCGGTGACCAGGTCCCGACCATTCACCGCAAAATCCGGTGGAGGATTTTCCAATTCTTTCATGGCCGCACCTACATGGATCTTGATCTGCTCGGCGGTACGCTCACCGATCAATAAACTGTGATAACGACGAAGTGCCTCCATGATGTCAGCAGTAAACTCATCGCCCGCGATGCGAATGGACTGATCGCATACGATCCCCGCAAGGGCAATGATGGTGATGCCGGTTGTTCCGCCACCAATGTCGATGATCATGTTGCCCACGGGCTCACTTACATCGATGCCAATCCCGAGGGCCGCCGCCATCGGCTCGTGAATGAGATATACTTCTTTGGCACCTGCTTGCTCCGCACTGTCGCGTACCGCACGCTTCTCCACTTCTGTGATGGAAGAGGGAATACAGATCATCATGCGCCAGCTGGGCGGGAACAACGGTTTTTTGGGATAGACTAATTTGATCAACTCCCGGATCATCAATTCGGCAGCATTGAAATCTGCGATTACGCCATCTTTCAACGGACGAACGGTTCGAATGCTTTCATGCGTTTTCTCGTGCATCATCAGGGCCTTGCGTCCAACCGCCAATACCTCTTTTGGATTGTTTCGATTGAGCGCGACGATGCTGGGTTCATTCACGACGACTTCATCGTTGTGAATGATCAACGTATTCGCGGTACCCAGATCGATCGCGATTTCCTGTGTGAACCAATTGAAAATGCCCATGAAAATTGTTGGAGATTAATGAGGACAAAGGTGTAGCAAATAATCTGAATTTTCAAGGAGATGGGAAGTATTTCAGAGGGAAAATCCAAAATCGAAAATGGGAATCAGTAAATTGGCCCATGTCCAAATTCACCCGCATCATCTGGGTGCTGGCCTGGGTGAGCCTGCTCACCGACATGGCCAGTGAAATGTTGTACCCGGTGATCCCGCTCTACCTCCAACAGATCGGATTCACCATCGCCGGCATCGGTTGGCTTGAAGGCACCGTGCAATTCCTGGCCGGCATCAGCAAAGGATATTTCGGGAAACGCAGCGACGATCGAGGTCTTCGCCTGCCCTTCATCCAATGGGGATATGCCCTCAGTGCCGTCTCCAAACCCCTGATGGGCTGGCTGATTCACCCCCTTTGGATATTGCTCGTGAGAGGAACGGACCGATTGGGCAAAGGGATGAGAACCGCGCCGCGGGATGCTTGGTTGGCCGCGGAGGCCGGACCCAACAAAGCCACCGTATTCGGATTTCACCGAAGCATGGATACCTGGGGCGCCGCGATCGGTCCCCTGCTCGCCCTCGGCTACCTGCTTTACCGGCCGGGCGATTATGCCACCCTTTTCTTGCTGGCATTTGTACCCGGACTCCTCTCCGTCACCTTACTCCTGACACTCAAGGAAAACCGCACAGAAAAAAAACCCGCTGATCGGGGGGGAATTTTCAGTTACCTCCACTACTGGAAGGAAGCGCCCAGACCCTTCCGCAAAGTGGTACCCGCCCTGCTGTTGTTTGCTTTATTCAACAGCTCCGATATTTTTTTACTCCTGATGGCCCGGGAATCGATCGGTGAGGGGGCAATGAACGTTCTGGGGCAATCCATTCCGACAGATGCCTGGATCATTGGGGCCTATATTCTTTACAATGCCGTGTATGCACTGACGGCCTACCCGCTGGGGAAATGGGCGGAGCGCATCGGTACCCGCACCATGATCGGCTTGGGCTTCTTCGTGTTTTCCGTTGTCTACGCCGGATTTGGGATGGGTGCCGACCCCTACTCGCTGCTCCTGCTTTTTTGTTTGTACGGGATTTATGCCGCCGCTACCGAAGGCATGATCAAAGCTTGGATCACCGAGCAGGTTCCTTCCGAAAAATCGGGAACGGCGATCGGGTTTTACACCTCACTCGAAAGTGTCTCGATCTGGTTGGCGAGTGGAGTGGCAGGCATGCTGTGGACCTACGGAAATGCCTCTTTTCCTTTTTTCATCAGCGCCTCGATTGCCTTGGTCGTCGCGATCTACCTAACCTTGCTTGGAAAATTGAAATCCCAGTAACCGCTTTGCCTCCGGTGAAAGGGAGGGCACTTTGTTAGGTTCCATCAGAAAACTGGTCAATTCAGCGATCTCCCGAAAAACATAGTGTTTGTCGGCCGCCCCTTTGAGGTAATCCCGCCCGGTGCTTCCACCTGTACCCATCCGGATCCCAATGATGCGCTGCACCATGTTCATGTGACGATACCGCCAGAGACTCAATTGACTATCGATTTCCAGAAGCGCATTTAACAAGCGATAGGGCAAGTGCAACAAGGGATATCCGCGGTGCAACACAATGAACAGTGCCGCGCGGCAGGACCGGGGCGAGAGCGTGCTTCCTTCGCGGGATTCAGTAAAGACTTGTTCAAATGCAACCGCCGCCGATTGCTCTTCGGGTGATAAACTTTTCTTGAAGGAATCTGTGTAGGCCGGCCAAAAATCACGGGCCTCCTGGTCCAGAAAAGGCATCCGCTCCAACCAATCATTCAACAGCTCCAGGAGAGATTTGGCTGATTCAGCTCGACGAATTCGTTCGACCTGTTCCGGACGTAATTGTGAGATGTAATATTCCTGGCCGTGACGATGCGCGTATTTGAGTCCCAGTTTGGCTTCCAACTCTTTGAATTGCCAGCTTTGAAATCCGCTGGCGGGACGAAGCAGGTCCCGAAACTCCAGAAAATCGGGCGCGGTCATCGTTTCCATGATGTCGATCTGATGCACGAGCACTTTCAGGATGGTCGCACAACGGTCGAGCCGGTGTACCAGGATTTGCAACTCAGGCGAGTTGTCGTTCAGCGACGGATTCTTCATCAGCTCTAAAGCCGAATCCACTTCGGTATGCAATTGCTTGAACCAAAGTTCATACGCTTGGTGAATGACGATGAACAACGATTCATCATGTGCCGGCTTGCCGACTTTTACACTTTCTAGGTCCTGTGCATTCAGGATCGTATCGAGCTGGAGATAATCGTGATAATTCAAAACTGGTTGAGGGTTGAGGGTTGAGTGAATTCAGTGTTTACCGTTCGGGAAATTCGTAGCCGATGTCGCGGCGGTGATATTTTCCTTCGTAATGGATCTTGGCTTGTTGGGATTGTGCGCTGTCGACGGCTGCTGCGATGGAAGCGCCAAAGGCCGTTACGGTCAGCACGCGCCCCCCCTGGGTTTTCAGTTCGCCTGCTTGCATCGTTGTACCCATGTGAAAGAGAATGCAATTCGGATCGATGTTTTCAGTCCCGGTGATCGTAAACCCTTTTTGATAGTCTTCGGGGTATCCGCCACTCACAGCCACGACCGTAGCAGCGGACCGGTCATCTGTCACTGCTGTCCGTCGACTCAGCTCACCGTTTCCGGTGGCCACCAACAGCTCCAGCAAATCCGATTTCAACCGAGGCATGACCACTTCCGTCTCCGGATCGCCCATGCGACAATTGTATTCGATCACGTAGGGCTTGTCTCCGTCGATCATGAGTCCGATGAACACAAACCCCTTGTAAGAGATGTTTTCTTTTTGCAGCCCTTCGATGGTGGGACGAACCACTTGCGCCTCGATCGTTTCCATCAGGGAGGATGTAGCGAAAGGCACAGGACTCACCGCGCCCATCCCGCCGGTATTCAATCCGGTGTCGCCCTCCCCGATCCGCTTGTAATCTTTTGCTTCCGGCAGGATCAAGTAATCTTTTCCATCGGTGAGCACGAATACCGACATTTCAATTCCCTGTAGAAATTGTTCGACCACAACTTTGGCGCCGGCAGTTCCAAACTTGGCTTCGCGGATCATTTCCGTGAACGTCCGTTTTGCCGTTTCGTGGTCCGTAGCGATGACCACTCCTTTACCGGCGGCCAATCCGTCAGCTTTTAAAACGATGGGCAAAGGGTGAGCGGATAAATAATCGAGCCCCGCATCAAAATTATCAGCGGTGAATTCGCAGTAAGCGGCCGTAGGAATGCCGTGGCGGATCAGGAAGGATTTGGCAAACGCCTTGCTGCCTTCGAGCTGGGCGCCGTGTTGGGAGGGGCCAATCACAATGAGATCGCTGAGCTCGTCGCAGGACTCCAAGTAATCGGTTATTCCGTTGACCAACGGATCTTCAGGTCCCACCAACACCAACCCGATCTGATGATCGAGGCAGGCTTTTCGTATCGCCGGGAAATCAGCGAGGGAAATGGGCAGATTCGTACCCAAAGATGCTGTGCCCGGATTGCCCGGTGCCACAAAAAGTTCCCGGCACAACGGGCTCTGCTTCACTTTCCAGGCCAGGGCATGTTCTCGTCCGCCAGAACCAAGGATCAATACATTCATAAATGCACACAATAGGAACGCGCTAAAGATACTCTGAATTCAACGTTTCGTTCATTTTTTACTATTTTGTCGGACAAACAAAACCAATCAGATGAGCAACGTAAAAACAGCTACGAGTCACCCCAGAGGTCTCTACGTATTGTTCTTCACGGAAATGTGGGAGCGATTCGGATATTATCTAATGCTGGGGATCTTTTCCCTTTACATGATCGACAGTGCCGACAACGGGGGGATGGGCTTCGATGCGGCGAAAAAATCAGATATCTACGGAACCTATCTGGGACTGGTTTACCTGACGCCTTTCTTGGGCGGACTGCTCGCCGACCGAATTCTTGGCTACCGAAAGAGCATCATCATCGGTGCCATCCTAATGGCGGCCGGTTATTTCGGGTTGGCCATGCCCGGCGAAACGACCTTTTACATTGCCCTGCTGCTGATCATTGTCGGTAACGGATTCTTCAAGCCAAACATTTCTACGCTTGTTGGTAACCTGTACAACAAAGCAGAGTACCAGCACATGAAGGATGCGGGTTACAACATCTTTTACATGGGCATCAACATCGGTGCCTTCATTTGCAATTTCGTAGCCGCCTACATGCGCATCAATTACGGTTGGGGATATGCCTTTGCCGCAGCCGGTGTGGGTATGATCATTGGATTGATCTGGTTCCTCAACGGCATGAAGCACGTGAAGGATGTAGACATCATCAAGCCTACGACGAAAGAGGATATGCCACTGGGACGCATCATCGCAACGGTATTCGTACCGGTATTCGCGTTTGGAATTTTGGGATGGATGATCCCCGGCAACATTTTTGGTACGGACGGAAATGATGCGTTTTTGATCGGATGTTTGCCCGTCGTTATTTATTACATCTCGCTTTGGTGGCGTGCCAGCAAGGAGGATAAAAGTCCCATTGCTGCCCTGCTGACCGTGATGGCTTGCGTAGTCGTATTCTGGGCCATCTTCCACCAGAACGGAGATGCCCTGACGGTGTGGGCGGAAGAGTATACCGATCGCGCGCCCTCGCCTGCCATCAGCAATGCAGCTGCCAATTTTGATCTGGCGCAGACCGTGAATTATCATGAGTCGGTGAATTATCCGCCCGATCAGTTCGAAGATTATAAAAATCAATTGGTGGCCCGTCGCGACTCACTCAAAGCCGCTGGCAATTTGGATGCGGCAAAAATTTTATCCGATGAGATCACGATTCGGACGACGTCACATGACTATTTTCAGAATCTGCCAGAGCAAAAACGTCCGGCACAAGGTGCTGACCTGAAACTTGTTTCAGCTGAACTCTTTCAATCGATCAATCCATTCTGGGTGATCGTACTGACGCCCTTGGTCGTGGGCATTTTTGGTTTCTTGCGTCGTCGCAACCAAGAGCCCTCTACCCCGGCCAAGATCGCGATCGGCTTGTTGATCACGGCCCTCTCGGCATTTGTGATGGTGGCTGCGGCCAAGTCGATCGACAGCGCAACGGATAAAGCATCTGCGCTTTGGCTGTGGGCCAGCTATGGCGTGATCACGATCGGTGAGTTGTGTTTGTCGCCGATGGGACTTTCCCTTGTATCGAAACTGAGTCCGCCCCGCCTCACGTCGCTGATGATGGGTGGCTGGTTCCTTTCTGTGAGCATCGGAAATAAACTCTCGGGCATCCTCTCGGGTTTATGGGAACAATACCCCGACAAATCCGATTTCTTCCTGACCAACTTCTTCATCGTGATCGTTCCGGCCATCGCCTTATTCCTGCTGCTGAAATGGCTGAATCGGGTGATGCGGGAGAAGGGGGTTAGTTAGGAGTAGAATGTTTAAAGTTTAAAGAAGTGATGGGAGATGGAAGATGGAAGTTTGAGTTTTTAGTTGAAGTTTGGAGTTAGTGGTTTGGATCGCGTGCCGTAAGGTGGTATTTGAATTCGCCACCCGGCACGCGATCTTGCATACATGCATACATACCCCTTTGAAAAACTGGAAGCGTGGAAAGCAGCCCGTGAATTATCTGTCAAATTATACCAGCTGACAGCCAAATTTCCGGGCGATGAAAAATACGGCATCACGCAGCAACTCCGACGAGCTGTCATTTCAGTGGCGTCCAACATGTCTGAGGGTACAGGACGATACGCCCCAAAAGATCAGGGCCATTTTTATTCTATTTCGTACGGTAGTTTGATGGAGGTGCTGAACCAACTCATCATCTCAAAAGACCTAAATTTCATTTGTACGGCCGATTACGAGGAGCTTCGAAAATCAATCGAATCACTAAGCGCCATGATCACCGGACTCCGCAAACACACGCTCTCCAAACTCTAACCTTCAACCTATCAACTAAAAACCCAAACTTCCATCTCCGATCTTCCATCTCCCATCTCCCATCTCCCATCTCTTCCCACTCTTCCTTCCTCATATAAAATCCATAAGACGATAATTTCCTTTAAGTATTACCCCATCATCCACCCCCAGCCAGTTCCTCAAAACCGTCGCATACACCCGTTGGAAATCGACGTTGTGTTTCAGGTCGCCTTCGTTCAAATCGGTCAGGTCAGGTAAGGCGTTGAGCAAGCCCGCGCGTTTGAGTCCCCCGCCAATGAGAAACATGTTGTTGGCCGTACCATGATCGGTTCCGGCACTGGCGTTTTGATTGACGCGACGACCAAACTCAGAGAAGGTGAACAACAAGAGATCATTGAATCGTCCTTGTTTTTTTAGATCATCGGTAAACGCCTGCACCGCATCGTTCATCTCCTTGAACAGACGCTCCTGCTGTGCCTGCTGGCGAACGTGCGTGTCGAAGCTTCCCAACGATACATAATACACCTTCGTCTGAATGTCCGAATGAGCTAGTGAGGCAATGGTCTGAAAACTTTTGCCGAGGTCGGTGTTGGGATAGGTGTGTTGAGTGAGACGTTTACGACTCTGCTTGAAAATATGATCGGCAGAAGACATCGTTTCCGCCAATGTTTTATACAAATAATCGACAGGGGCCTCTCCGTGATCAGAGGAAGATGCAGTATTCAGCGAGCGGAAAAACTGCTCGTTCGCTGTACCGTACAGTCGCCTCGGGTCTTTAAAGGCCATGCCTTTTACAGATTCGCCCTTCATCGACAAACTCAGCACATCATCCAATTCTATTGCGCGGGTAAGGGCATCGGTACCACAACACTGCGCATCGAGGTATCGTCCCAGCCAGCCGGTATTCCAGTATTGGTCGGAACGGCTACCCGTATGCCAGATGTCCATGCTTCGAAAATGCGAACGGTCGGGGTTGGGATACCCCACATTATTCAAGATCGCCAACTCGCCTTGATCATATAATTTTTTAAAATGTCCGAGTGCCGGATGCAAGCCAGCCTCATCGGTCAACGAAAGGGCTTTGTCCTTTGCAATGCCCAACAAAGGCCTCGACCGGTAGTAAATGTCGTTGCGCACGGGGATCACGGTATTGAGTCCGTCATTTCCTCCACTCAATTGCAGGATCACCACGATCTTGTTGCCGGGCGGCACGCGAGCCGGCAGCTCCATCGCCTTTAAAAACTTGGGTACGAACATTGAAGCCGTGGCCAGTGAACCGAGTTGCAGAAATTCTTTGCGACGAATGATCATGGCGTCAGATTAACAGAGTTGATATTCGGGTGTACTGAGGATGTGTGCTGTGAGCGCACGAACAGTGTTGCTTCGATCTGCCGGATCGATCATCTTATTGAGCAACGTAGCCGTCTGTGGTTTTTGCGTCATCAACAACACAGCGGATAGATGCGCCGGCAACTGTTCAAATCGGATCGATGCGCAAGATGCCAGTAATGGGGACCAATTCACCTTGGCTTCGTACCGCTTTTGCATGCTCTGCATCATGCCCATTTGCACATCGTCATCGGCTTTGGTTTGAAGATTCCAATCGTCTTCGCCCAACAACAACCGAGGCACGCGCATGCGCAACAAAAGCGAGGAGCTATCGATCCAGTTCTTCCCGCCAGGCCATCCGGCCACATTGGGGGGATAAAAGAGTACCTGTCCCAATCCTCTTTGCAATTGCATCAATCCGCTTGCATCCTCAAATTGCATGGGCAGCATCCGTTGCAAGCCCACCAGCAACTCTACCGGTGATTTGATCCGGGTGCCGAAGTGGGTTGGATCATAAAACCAATCGCTGGTGAAGATGTCCTCCAGCAGCGGCAGGATCTCATACTTGTTATTGTAAAACCGATCCGACAACCATTCAATGTGTTTGGCATTGGGCACGTCGTTCACCAAAAACCGATACAGTTTTGTGGTGAGGTAAACAGCGGTTTGCTTCGATTCCAGCAATAGACCCAATACTTCCTCTCCGTCGAAATTGCCGGTTCGACCTAAGACGGTCTTGCTACCGAAATCATGCTGAAACCGGCGAAACACAAACTCACCCTGAAAATTGGATCCCCATCCGGTGAAGGCACGTGCAGCTTCCTTGATGTCGGTTTCCGAATAATTTCCACGTCCCATCGTAAACAGTTCCATTACCTCCCGGGCGAAATTTTCGTTGGGACGATCCTTACGGTTCTGCTGATTGTTCAGAAAATTCAGCATGGCGGCCGAACGGGAAACTTGTTTCAGCAGCGTGCCAAAATTTCCAAGTGCGTGCTGTCGAATGATGTCGAGCAGTTGTTGTTGATAGAGTACGTTCAGGTTTCGGCAGGCGAAATGTCCATGCCAGAAAAAGGCCATTTTCTCCCGCAATTGGGCGGAGGAGTTGACCATCTTATTCATCCAAATGCTGTTGAGATCACGGATGCCGTTGCGGTTGCGTTGCTGGAGTTCTTTGCGCTGATCGGCATCCAGTTCTTTTTTGCTGAGTTCGGCGAAGGTTCGGACGCCCATGACGAGTCCGTCGATCGCAGTTGCCGCCACTTCGATGGGAGCTGGACTTTTTTGGGAGGAGTTGACCAGGGCCGACCAAAACTGATCGGGTCGGTAGCGGTCGAGGTCGGTCCACTGCTCCACGGCGGGACCAAACCCAGCGCGCCAGAGCAGATGTAAATTCTTTTTTGCGTTGGACATGATTCGTAGAAGGAAAGAAAGGTAATTCGTTTAATGAAATGAATGTCCTGAGAACCCGATTTGTCACATTTATTTAGCAATCGACTCAAATCGGTAAGTTTGGATATGCGAACAATACGTGCACTGAAATATGGTTTGCCTTTTATCCTGTTTCTGGCAGCCGGATATGCCTTTCAGGTAACTGGCTGGCAGGTTTGGATACCCATGCTGTTGGTGTGGGTGTTGATCCCCTCGTTGGAGTTGTTGGTCGCCCCCCGTGCCGAGAACCTATCCGCAGCGGAGGAAGAAATGGCCAAACAGGATAAGATCTATGATTATTTACTTTACTTGTCGGTGCCGATGCAGTATTTCATGCTTTACCAATTCCTCGTTTCCATGCAGGATGTAAATCTTGGGACCTGGGATCGAGTCGGACGCATCGGGGCCATGGGCATTCTCTGTGGCAGCTTTGGAATCAACGTGGCGCACGAACTGGGGCATCGGGTGAATCGCTTCGAACAAACACTCGCGAAAAGTTTGTTGCTGACTTCCCTCTACATGCACTTTTTCACGGAGCACAACAAAGGACATCACAAGCGAGTAGCCACCCCGGAGGATCCCAGCAGTGCCCGTTATGGGGAGATGATTTATACATTTTGGTTTCGGACAGTGATCATGAGTTATGTGAGTGCCTGGCACATTGCCGGTGAGGAATGTTCGAAGAAAGGAAGATCGAAGTTTGGATTACAGAACGAGATGGTCCGGTTTCAGCTGATCCAGCTGGCCTTCTTAGGTGGGATCTATTGGCTCTTTGGCGGATGGATTCTGCTTTATTTTTTGGCCGCAGCCGGCATGGGCATCTTACTACTGGAGACCGTGAACTACATCGAGCATTATGGGCTGCAACGAAAGGCGACCGGCGATGGGAAATACGAACGGGCCATGCCCGAGCATAGCTGGAACAGCGACCACATGATCGGGCGATTGTTCCTTTTTGAGCTGAGCAGGCATTCTGATCACCACTACCTGGCCAGCCGCAAGTATCAGATTCTCAGGCATCACGACGAAGCTCCGCAGATGCCCACCGGCTATCCGGGTATGATGTTGCTAAGTCTTTTACCCCCTGTTTGGTTTTCTGTCATGAACCCGCGGATCAAAAAAATTGCGAATTAGGGGTTTACCTGTAGAAAAAATTCTACTTTCACCGCTCATCCAAACCCAATCTGTTCATGAAAAAGATTCTTACCCTATTGGCCGGCGTCGGCCTATTTTTTGGTGGTTGCAGCAAATCCGGCAACATTAGCGAAGCTCCTGTTGAAGAGTTAGCGGTTTCCGAAGGCCGCAAATGTCTCTCACACGAAATTCTTCAGCAACAATTGGCGGCAGATCCTGCCTTCGCC
>JBDKIP010000069.1:0-3608 GCA_039797015.1 Bacteroidota bacterium | reverse complement strand
CGTCGATCGGTTCGTTTGATTTCGCGTCCCCCCTGCTTTCGCTTAGACGGATCAATGGGTATGAACCGATCACGAATGGGCATGCCCATCACGGTGCGCCATTTTTGAAAACTGGTATCCTGGCTTCCTGTATCCATCTTCTTGGGTATGGAGTCTAGCTGCTGCGCTTCCGATCTGCTGGAGAAAAGCAATGGGATCAAGACGGCGGCTAGGGTTCGCAGCCAAATCCACCCCGGCCGGGAAGCGGCCCGCGGGTTGCTTAACTGGTTTTCCCGGAAACGTCCACAAACCCGATCGGTGCTTTCTGTTGAAAAGAACTGCATCAGTTGCTCATCTGTATAATTCGTAAAATCCGTCACAAGCTGGGAACAGGCGCCACAATATCGACCTGTTGATTCCTGTTTCATGTCCGACCAAGATTGCATACAAGGTTCCTGAACCCGGATCTGCAAAGCGTTTTGTTTTTTCATGGTTGCCGTTTTTAACGAGATGTTCTCCCCTTCCCCATTACACAAACCACAATTGAGTATATTTAAGGGTGGCCTTTCTAAAGAACATACAAACCACCCAGCTTCCCGATGCGGATCTGGTGATCCTCTACAAGGAAAGCAACGACCTGTCCATCCTCGGCGAACTTTATCAACGCCACATGGACCTGATTTATGGGGTATGCCTGAAATACCTGAAAGACCCGGAACTGGCAAAAGACAGCGTCATGGCCATTTTTGAGGAACTGATCCTGAAACTCCGCAAACATGAGGTCAGCCACTTCAAAGCCTGGCTGCATCAAGTAGCCCGAAACCATTGCCTGATGTTCCTCCGAAGCCCCCGCAATAAAAATTCGATCCCCCTGCCCGAGGAGCTTATGCATTCCGTCGAAACAGAGCATCTGAATGCAGTAATGGAAAAAGAACAACACCTGAACGACATGTCCAAATGCCTGGAAACCCTGAATGCCGAGCAAAAACACGTCGTCGAGGAATTCTACTTAAAAGAAAAATCCTACCAGGAAATCTCCCAAGAAGCCGGTATGGATTGGAACCGGGTCAGAAGTCTCATTCAAAATGGAAGAAGAAATCTACGCCTTTGCATGGATAAAATAAAAGTTGAATAAAGACTCCTATGATATTGAAAATCAATTTATGAGTATCAGCTACTTAAATAACAAATTTAATGGCGAATACCTCGACCGCTACCGAAAAGGGGAATTATCCGCCCAGGAAGCGCATGAGCTGGAAAAAGCTTCCTTAGAGGACCCTCTTCTGGCAGAGGCTATGGAAGGATTTTATTCATCATCAAGGAGTTCTGAGCATGAATTGAATTTTTTAAAGAGCTGGGTGAGTGACCGTGTGGAGGAAAGCCAGGCATCGATCCGGTTCATCCCAAAAAGAAGATCCTTTGCCCCCTTGATGAGGGTCGCGGCTGTTTTTCTGTTGGTTATAGGGGCCTCCTGGATGGGCTATATATTTTGGATGGATCGAACACAACCTTTGCTGGCGGATGCCGGAACCGGCGATCTACCCACCAACCAGTCGGCTCCGGTGCGTGAGTCGGGTGCCTCAAGGCCAATCCAAACAGATCTTTCTTCCATGCCTCCTTCAGTCCCTATCGAGAAGGGGGGTGTTGTGGCCACCGTAGATCAAGTCAAGGAGGAGCCCAAAAAGGCTGTTGACTCTCCTCCGGTCGCCGATAAAGAACAACCGGTTGTCGCGGTTCAACAGGCGGATGTCGTGAGTGTCGCCCCTGCTCAGCCCGAACAAGAGGTGATGGCGGACAAAGCCACCCGGAATTTGGCGGAGGCAAGACAGGCAGAAGCTGTTGTCCGAACCAATACTGCCAAGCAGTTGGCAGCCGATGGGTTCAAAACAGTGGATTCGCCGACTCCGGCTGTTGGGTGGACTTCTTTCGAGTCGTATTTGGAACGAAACAGCCAGTCGGCTCCCACTCCCAGCAATACTTTAACTGCACACTTGGTGGAATTGTCGTTTGAGGTAGGAAAAGATGGAAGGCCAACCGACATCAAGGTGGAGCGTTCAGCGGGTAGCTTTTATGATGACAAAGCAATCGAGTTGCTCAAGAAAGGTCCGGGTTGGATCCCGGGCAAGTCCGGTAAACGGGCCGAATTGCAGGTGCGGTTCTAGTCCTACCTTTGCATTTCAAAAATACATATCACTATGAAGCGCATTCTGTTGGCCGGACTGTTTCTGTCTGCCGCCTTGGTATCTGAAGCCCAGCTTAAAACACCTGCACCCAGCCCTGCTCAAACCTTGCGTCAGGATTTTGGTTTGGGTAACATTGAGATCTCCTACTCTCGTCCGGGCGTTCGCGGACGTAAGATTTTTGGAGACATCGTCCCCTTTGGTCAGGTATGGCGTACCGGCGCGAACAATGCCACCACCATCAATTTTTCCGATGAAGTGATCATTGGTGGCAAAAAAGTTGCCCCGGGCAAATATGGCTTGTTGAGCATCCCGGGAGCAAAAGAATGGGTCATCATCATCAGCAAACAAACGAATGTAACCAGCCCGGCTGATTACAAAGCGGATCAAGATGTGGTTCGGGTAAATTGTGCGGTCACGAAAAACAAAAAATCAGTGGAGACCTTCACCATTGCCCTCAACGAGATTAAGAACACCACGTGCAACCTTGATTTGAGTTGGAACAAAACCCAGGTGAGTCTTCCCATCCAAACAGAGATCGAAGCAAAGATCATGGCCAACATCGACGCCGCCATGAAAACAGAAAAGCCGCCGTACTACAACGCTGCGATGTATTACATGGACAATGGCAAGGACCTGAATCAAGCGCTTGCCTGGTTTGATAAAGCGGTGGAAGCGAATCAAAATGCCTTTTGGATCCACTACCAACGCGCCAATTGCCTGGCCAAGTTGGGCAAGAAGGCTGAAGCCATCGCATCCGCTGAAAAATCCAAGCAACTGGCCACAGATGCAAAGAATGGCGACTATGTGAAACTGAATGAAAAGCTGATTGCTGAATTGAATAAGTGATTGAATTATATCGGATTCAATGAACCCCGTCAACCGACGGGGTTTTTTCATGCCGTCCCCATCCATTGAAAAGGATCGAAAGTACAACGACCGAGATCGCTCCCACCGGATTCAGCCAGAGAAATCCCAACTTAAACGACGCTGGCCAGTAATATCCATAGAAGAAAACACAAAGAACGATCACCTCCCCTACCACCAAGGCCCAAAACACAGCGGTAGCAGACCGTATGTGGGGCAGGAACATCGCCACCAAAAATACCCCAAGGATCACGCCATAAAAAAGTGAGCCGAGTATGTTCACAGCTTCAATCAAACTGTTTCCGATGTTGTACGTGAACATTGCCACGATGATGCAAAAAATCCCCCAAGCAAGCGTATACCACTTGGATAACCGGTAAGCCCCTTCCCCTTCCGCCGGTCTTTTTGAAAATCGTTGATGCACATCCACCATCGTACAGGCGGCCAGTGAATTGATCGCAGCGGCGATGCTGCCCCAGGAAGCCAAGAAGATCATGGCAATGAGTAAGCCAACCAATCCGACCGGCATGTGATCCAATACAAATCGAATGAAGATGTAATTGGTATCATTCCCATCGCCCC
>JBDKIP010000068.1:0-10117 GCA_039797015.1 Bacteroidota bacterium | reverse complement strand
CCGGCGGATGCAACGTGCAATTCGCCTTGAATCCGGATAACGAAGAAATCATCGCCATCGAGATCAACCCGCGCGTGAGCCGTTCCTCTGCGCTCGCGAGCAAAGCCACCGGATACCCCATCGCCAAGATCGCTGCCAAACTTGCGATCGGCTACCAATTGGATGAACTGGAGAATCAGATCACCAAAACCACCTCAGCCTATTTCGAACCGGCCCTCGATTACGTGATCGTCAAGATTCCCCGCTGGAACTTCGACAAGTTCAAAGGCGCCAACGATACACTCGGCTTGCAAATGAAAAGCGTAGGTGAAGTAATGGGCATCGGAAGAAGTTTCACCGAGGCCATTCAAAAAGCTTGTCAAAGTCTGGAGAACAACGCAGTTGGCCTGGGTTACTACGGCAAAAGCATGATGCATGCCGAAGAACTGCTTGAATACATCAAGACGCCGAAATGGGACCGACTGTTCCGGATCAAAGATGCCCTGATGGCCGGCATCTCGGTCAGCACCATCTCCAAAGCCACCAATGGCATTGACAGGTGGTTCCTTTTTGAAATACTCAAGATCGTCAACCTCGAAAAAGAACTTGCCCACTACTCCGCCGATGATCTGCCCATCGAACTGCTGCGCAAAGCCAAGGTGCATGGATTCAGTGATGAACAACTCTCCCGCATTCTGAAAAGCGGTACAGAGGATGCCATCTACGAAAAAAGAAAAGCCGCCGGCATTACGCGTGTATACAAAATGGTAGACACCTGTAGCGCAGAGTTTGAAGCCAAGACGCCCTACTTCTATTCGACATTTGAAGAAGGACACCGCAACGAAAGCAAAGTCACTGATAAAAAGAAGATCATCGTACTCGGATCGGGCCCGAACCGAATCGGACAAGGCATTGAATTCGATTACTGCTGTGTACACGGACTGCTGGCCATCAAAGAATGCGGCTATGAGGCCATCATGGTGAACTGCAATCCGGAAACAGTTTCCACCGATTTCGACATGGCCGATAAGCTTTATTTCGAACCGGTGTTCTGGGAACATCTGTGGGAGATCGTCGAACACGAAAAACCCGAAGGCGTGATCGTGCAGCTGGGCGGACAAACCGCGCTGAAACTCGCAGAGAAACTCACCCAAAAAGGAATCAAGATCATCGGAACGTCGTTTGACAGTTTGGACATTGCCGAAGACCGCGGACGATTCAGCGACATGCTGAAATCCCTCGAGATTCCCTATCCTGAGTATGGAACCGCTTGGTCCGTCGACGATGCCATCGAAGTGGCTAACAAAGTTGGTTACCCGGTGCTGGTTCGTCCCAGTTACGTGCTAGGCGGACAACGCATGCGGATCGTGATCAACGACGAAGAAGTGGAAAAAGCGGTCATCAGTCTGCTCAAACACATTCCCGGCAACAAGATCCTGATCGACCATTTCCTCGACCGCTGTCAGGAAGCTGAGATCGATGCCATCTTCGACGGAGAGAATTTTCATGTGATGGGTGTGATGGAACACATTGAACCCGCCGGCATCCATTCAGGCGACAGCAATGCGGTACTACCCGCCTTCAACCTAACCCCATTGGAAGTACAAACAATGGAGGAATATGCAGAGAAAATCGCCAGAGCGCTCAATATTCAAGGACTGATCAACATTCAATTCGCGATCAAGGATGGAAAAGTATTTGTGATCGAAGCCAATCCACGCGCCTCGCGCACTACTCCCTTCATCGCCAAAGCCTATCAGATCCCCTACCTGAACGTCGCCACCAAAGTGATGCTGGGCACACACAAACTGACCGACTTCACCTTCGAGAAAAAACTCGATGGCTTCGCGATCAAAGAACCCGTATTCAGCTTCAATAAATTTCCGGGCGTCAACAAAGAACTCGGCCCAGAAATGAAATCGACCGGTGAAGCAATTCGCTTTGTGAAAAATCTGCGCGATCCCTATTTCAGACAGTTGTATAAAGACAGGAGCATGTACTTGTCAAAGTAGTTTGGACAGTTTGGGTAGTTTGGGCAGTTGGACGGAAAGTGGCATGGTGCACACCGATGTGAGTGTGTAGTTTGGAGGTAAATGTTACATGGGCCAGTTTCTGCGCCGATTTATCGGTTGCTGCTTCCATTTGCGGTTGGAATCATCCTAAACAATTTCTTGCCGACCCAAGGCCTGCCATTGATCAACGTGTTGATTGGGCTCATCGGATTTCTTTGCATCACTCCGTACTTACCCCTTCGTTGGAAATGGAAATTTTCTCCCACCCATGGAATCGTACTGCTGTTGATCGCAGTCGTCCTGGGTGCGATCTATTCTATCTGGAGAGATCACCGGCGAGTGAGCGACTGGATCGGATACACGCCTACTCAAAAAAAATTCTACCTCGTTCAATTCCGAAAGGAATTAACCCGAACGCGCAACGGTTGGAGAGCCACAGCCGATCTGATCGCTCAACAAGAAGAGAAAACGACGAAACCAGTTTCCGGTGGAATCTTCCTTTACACAAAAAATGACTCGATCCTTCAATCAGTAATCCCCGGCAGAAAAGCCTGGATCCACACTCGCCTAAAACCGATCCAGAACAAACCCGGATCCGCGTTCGATTATGAACGCTATTGCCTTCGCAATAAGATCACCCACCAAGGATATCTCAGCAAACCTTCCGACATCACGTCCTCGGAATCGAATCCATGGAGCATCCCCTTCACACTGCATGTGCTCCGTATGCACGTAAAAAACATTTTGTATGAAAAAATATCCGACACCGTCAATGCCGGGTTGGCATCCGCCTTGTTCATCGGATGGAAGGGCGGGCTGGATCCGCAACTCAAAGAACAGTACACGCAAACAGGAACCATTCACATCATTGCCATCTCCGGACTGCACATCTCGCTAGTCTTTGAGATCCTTTGGAGATTGCTCTATCCTCTTTTGTTCCTGCGCGGCGGACAAACCCTTCGTACCGGGATCACCCTGGGGTCTATTTGGATCTTTTGTTTTCTGGCAGGAGGCGAGGCTTCCGTGTTGCGCGCAGGCATCATGTTTACGGCAGTACACGCCGGACGATGGTTGGAAAGACCCGTTTCAGGCATTCAGGCATTGGGACTCTCCATGTTTACCCTCTTGCTTGCAGACCCCGACTGGCTATTCGATCCCGGATTTCAGCTTTCACATGGGGCAGTCATGGGCATTTTGACACTACAGCCGATTCTTGCAAAATGCATCACGCTAAAAAATCCGCTCTTGCGCAGCGTTTGGGAATCCTCCACCTTAACGATCACCGCCACTATAGGAACACTTCCCTTCACCGCCTACTATTTTCATCAATTCCCATTGACGTTTTTACCCGCCAACCTACTCGCAGTGCCGCTATCCTCTATTGTGCTGATGGCACTTTTCATGCTTATACCCTTTCATCCCGTAACCATCCTGGGCAACACGTTAGCTACGTGCATCGATTGGCTACTGGATGGAATGAACAGCTGGATCGAACACCTGGCCCGGATCCCGGGCACCGTATGGGCCTGGTAAAAGTCACAACTTTTCCCCCTGCCTGTTCCAACCCAAAAGCATCCGATACCTTTGCGGCAGTTTATTCCCCTTCAACATGTCAAAAAAAATAAAGTCTGCCCTGCTCTCTGTTTTTTACAAGGACGGGCTGGAGCCGATCGTTGAGCAATTGAAGAAACACCAAGTAGCGATCTACTCTACCGGTGGTACGCAAACCTTTCTGGAATCCCTGGGCGCTCAGGTCATCCCCGTGGAATCCCTTACCAATTACCCGGCCATTCTCGGCGGACGCGTGAAAACCTTGCATCCCGTGGTCTTTGGAGGCATTTTGGGTAAACGCAATGATGCCACCCACCTCAGTGAGATGGAACAGTACGCCATTCCAGAGATCGATCTGGTCATCGTTGACCTTTACCCATTCGAGGAAACCGTCGCCTCTACCTCGGATGAAAAATCCATCATTGAAAAGATTGACATCGGTGGTCCATCTATGATCCGCGCAGCGGCCAAGAATTACCAGGACCTCACCGTCGTCGCCGCCAAAAATGATTACGCTGCATTGGCACAATTACTCGAATCACAGGATGGTGCGCTCACATTGGAACAACGACGCGCCTTTGCCGCAAAGGCATTTGAGGTAGTGGCGCATTACGATGTGGCCATTGCCAAGTACTTCAACCCGAATGGCGGCACCGAATTCTTCCAGGCACAACCGTTTCCCCAACCGCTTCGCTATGGCGAGAATCCCCATCAGTCAGCCACCTTTTATGGCGACTTGAATGCCCTATTCGAAAAATTGAACGGAAAGGAACTTTCCTATAACAATTTGGTCGATGTGGATGCAGCCTTGGAACTGATCCGCGAGTTCCCGATCGAAATGACTGGCGAGTACACCTTTGCCATCATCAAACACACCAATGTGTGCGGCATTGCTGAACGTTCTACCGTATTACAAGCCTGGACAGATGCGTTAGCCGGTGACCCTGAAAGTGCCTTCGGCGGTATTTTGGTTACCAACGGAGAAGTGGATGCCTCCACCGCTACGGCCATCCAGGATATATTCTTTGAAGTATTGGTTGCTGCTCGATTTACACCGGAAGCGTTGGAGATCCTGCGCGCGAAGAAGAATCGCATTCTATTGTCGATGAAAGCGATGCCAACTTCCGGACAGCAAAGCAGGCGATTGCTGAATGGAGTCCTTATTCAATCGGTTGATGAAGGAAATTATGCGGACTGGAAGGAAGTGGGTGGGCGGAGCACTACTGACGCTGAGAAAGCAGACTTGGTATTCGCGAACCTGGTATGCAAACATCTAAAAAGCAATGCCATTGCCCTTGTGAAAAACAAGCAATTGGTGGGAAAGGGATGTGGTCAAACCAGTCGCATCGATTCCCTTCGCCAAGCCGTTGAAAAAGCAAAGCAATTTGAATTCGACCTAAGCGGGGCCGTACTGGCCAGCGATGCATTCTTCCCTTTCAATGATTGTGTTCAACTCGGACATCAGGCGGGCATCTCCGCATTCATTCAACCCGGCGGATCGGTACGCGACAACGATTCGATCGAATATTGTCAACAGCACCAACTGGCCATGGTGATCACCGGCCAACGTCATTTCCGGCATTGATGATCTTTGAAAATCTATATGCGGTTTTGATGCGGGGCGCACAGCGCTCAAAAGAATCCTTGGAGGTATTCAATCCATTTTATTATTACAAACAAGGCACCCGCGGCAAGGCGATCTTGGCATTGGTGGCGGTATGTCTGTTTTGGGGACTCACTTGGGTAGCTTCCAAAGTGGGCGTACAATACATGCCTGCCTTGCAATTGGCCGGCATTCGACAATTTTTGGCCGGTGCGATCTATGTGAGTTTTTTTCTTCTGCGCGGAGAGAAATTGCCGAAAGGAAAGCAATGGCGTTCCGTATTCATCTTGAGTTTTTTGAACTTCATGATGAGCAATGGACTCAGCACCTGGGGCGTGAAATACATTTCCGCCGGCATGGGCGCCATCATGGGAGCGATCTTTCCACTGTGGTTGGTGATCATTGGACTCTTCGCCAGCAAGGAGAAACTGCCGCGCAACGCCATTCTTGGATTGCTACTCGGATTCGGTGGCGTGTGCACGATCTTCTACGATCACATGACTGATTTTCTAAACCCGCAATTTCAATTGGGCATCAGCTTATCGTTGGTGGCTACCTGGACTTGGGCATTTGCTACCCTCTATACAAAACAAGAGGCCCTCTCCTTCAACCCTTATTTCAGCTTGGGACTGCAAATGCTGGTCTCGGGAACAACCTTGTTTTTTGTCAGCGAAATCACCGGCCAGTCGATCCCTTTCATTCATATCCCTTGGGAAGCTTGGTCATCGATTGCATTCCTCATCGTTTTTGGATCACTCATCGCATTTATTTGTTATTTGTACGCGTTGCAAAATCTGCCCACTGAACAAGCCTCCATTTACGCATACGTCAATCCGATCGTGGCAGCCTTTTTCGGATGGATTTATTTCAATGACCAAGTCACTCCGTTCCTCATTTTGGGTACACTCATCACCTTGCTGGGGGTGTATCTGGTCAACAAAGCGTTTCGAATCGCGCCGGCAGAACAACCCGAGCCCGAGGGAGTTTAACGCTTCAGCGTACGGGCCCATTCCATATATCGTTCTCCCCATTGGGCAAAACGAGCTTGCGTGCCCAAGGAAGTATTGTGCCAAATGGTGATCATTCGTCCGTTCACGGAACGAATGGAATCTTCAAGGGCCCTCCACTCCTTCTCTGCGGCGTCAATGCGATGGCCTGCCTCAAAAAAAGAATTCGCTTCCATGAAACAGAATGGATGTAACCGAAGACCGGTGCTTTTGTTATTCTCTAGATCAAACCAGTAATGTGAACGCGCCGTGCTTGCCCGAAATCCGTTCACCGAGCCATATCCCATTGAATAATCGTCGGTGATGCCTGCCTGAATCAACTGACGAAAGGTATTGGGTAGTTGGAATCGAATGTAATGTTGGCGGGAACAATGCACGGGATGTCCGATGACTCGCTCCAACGATTCCTTCTCGATGTGCAAAAGGGCGGGATCCTCCCCACTTTCCCAGGAGGGATGCAAGGCGATCTCTGCCCAAGTGGAAACAGATCGAATGAGTTGCTGCTGTGCCGGATGTTCCGGGGAG
Source organism: Bacteroidota bacterium (assembly GCA_039797015.1). GTDB lineage: Bacteria > Bacteroidota > Bacteroidia > Chitinophagales > Chitinophagaceae > JJ008. The sequence continues at coordinate 3,440 of JBDKIP010000068.1, read as the reverse complement.
AGTGCTTTGTCGTATTTCTTTACTTGTTGACCGGCATGAAAGAAAAAGACAGGTTTGATTCCAACCGATTCATGCAAGCGACGTATTTGATCGAATGAATCGTACGGATCTTTTTGTGCCCCAAAATGCGTTCGAATGCGCTCCCGTACCCAACCCATTCGTCCCATCAACAGGTCCCGGCAACATCCCGCCAGCTGTTTCCACAATGGCTTATGCAGATACGCAAAAGATTCATCGATGTCATAAGTTGGCAGCCATTCAAATCGAGCGGATTTACCCATTAGATCGGGGTAGATCGACTGCAGGCGACGCATCAAGACCATCATCCATTCATCAATCAATGGGCGATGAAGGAAATGATGTTGAAAGGCCATCGATCGGGTGTGATCGAAACGACCATAGATGTCCGGATTGCCCGGTAGATACTCCTCATATCGACTCAGTAAATAAAAGGAAGCCGCCAGCACATCAAATCCCATATCTCCCCGAGCGCAAAAGAGAATCGGGAAGGTTCCGTTGTCGGACACGGATACTTGCAGCGAACGAACGTCCTCCTCAAAAAGCAATGCATTGGGCTCGATCCAGCATTCCTGCTCACTGATCCTTTGAGCGCTGTAGTTCAAGCGTGGACCGACATATGATGAATATCGATGAGTTGAATCGGTCAGTTCGATGGGTGCATCGATAAAATGTTCTTGTATCCACGCGGTGATGTATTCGAGTCGGGGCGTGATCGTATGGGCGTAGAGCAGCAAAATGATCTCAACGATTTTTCTTTCGCTCCTTCCAGAGCTGATTGAAACTCTTCGCGGGGAAATCGAGCTGACCACGTTGATCGGTCCACGCATTGGCCAAACCGTTCACTACCTTGTTCTTCACTTTGCCACTGGCCAGGTTCATCCAGCTGCGATGCAACATGCCTTGTTTCCAAAGTTTCCAGGCGATGCGCTCCATCACGGGGCCTTCCTGCTGTACGGCAACGGCGTGTCGGTTGTGCAAGAGCAATTCATGGAGGTTGATCCGAACCGCACATACCTCCGTGCAATTTCCACAGAGCGAGGAAGCTTCGCTGAGATGTTTCCATTCACCGATTGCCTGAAGGTTGGGCGTGATCACCGAACCAATGGGTCCGCTGTAAGTAGTACCATAGGCATGACCGCCGATGTTTTTGTACACCGGACAGGCATTCAGACAAGCACCACAGCGGATGCAATACAAACTTTCTCGTTGTTTGGGGTCCGCGAGAATTTTAGTTCGGCCATTGTCGAGCAAGATCACGTATAGTTCTTCCGGACCATCCGTTTCCTTAGTCTGTTTGGGTCCGGTCACCAATGTATTGTAAACCGTCACTTGCTGCCCTGTACCATATGTGGCCAGTAAGGGCCAGAACAAATCCAGGTCGGCCAGTGAGGGAATCATCTTTTCAATGCCCGCAATGACAATATGTGTCTTGGGCCAGGCACAGGTGAGACGAGCGTTGCCTTCGTTTTCAGTGATGGCAATGCCACCGATGTCAGCGATCAGAAAATTCGCACCGGTGACCCCGATCTCGGCCTCACGATATTTTTCACGCAGGATCGCCCGAGCAGTAAGAGTCAATTCCGTAGGCGTAGCCTTCGGATCGGTTCCTAATTTCTCGGCAAACAGTTTGGCCACATCTTCTTTGCTTTTGTGCATGGCCGGTGTAACGATGTGATAGGGCGCTTCGCCGTCCAATTGCTGTATGTATTCACCCAGATCCGTCTCCACTGAGTCCACGCCGATGCCTTTCAAAAAATCATTCAGATGGATCTCTTCGGTCACCATGCTTTTGCTCTTGACGAGCGTGCGACAGTTTTTCTCTTGGCAGATCTTTTGAATGGCCGCCTGCGCCTGTGCTACATCCTCTGCCCAGATCACTTTGGCTCCTCGACGAACCAACTGCGCTTCGAAATCCTCCAGGTAGCGATCTAGGTTTTCAATCGCCTTCCATTTCCGATTCTTGGCGCGTTCACGGGCTCCCATCAAATCGATGTACTGCGATTTTCCCTTGGGCACCGCTGCATCGTATCGACCAATGTTGAAGTTGATCTTGCGTCGATGTTCACGGTCGGCGGATTTCACCGCGCTGCGTGCGAGGAAGGTCGACTTGATCTCGGTGGCGGTGGACTCTTTGCGAGGCATGTATAAAATTACTCCTTGAAATCGATTTCTTCCCAATCTCCTTTGGCGATGGTATCCAGTGCATCATACACCTCTTGTCCGTACTTACGCACGATCGGCTCCTGCAGAAATTTATATACAGGCACCTGAAGCGCCTCCCCATTCAGGCAACCGGGCTTGCAGATCTCGGTGCGGGGCTCGTAATTGAGGCGCTCATAGTCGCCGTACTTCCCCTTTTTGGCTACGATCGGATAGAGGTGACAACTGATGGGCTTTTTCCATTGGGTCTTTCCATCCAGATAGGCCTGCTCAAAGGCGCAATGAATGGCTCCGTTGGGACGGCGGATCGCGTAGGCACAGATCTCTTTATCCGAATCCACGGTGGGCGTCACCCAGCCATATTCCGCATCGTACACATATTTCCCTTTTTTATCGATCTCGGCGAGATAGGTGTTGCTCAAGTAGGGCTTCACCACGTCGAATACCTCATTGATGATGGCACGTTCTTCGTCCTCCAATGGCGCCCCTGCAGCCCCTTCCTCGCAACAAGCACCTTTGCAGCGTGCCAGGTCACAGACGAATTTCTTCTCTACGATGTCCTCACTGATCAACAGATTCTCGATGACGATCATGGTCGATTGGATTGGCGGTCGGACCATTGCAACGTATTGATCAGATGCAATAGATCCTTTTTTAAAAATTCATTTACAATGCCGAGTGAGTCGGAATTGGGCGCTGCATCAAAATAAAGGGCACCTCTCAGGAAATGTTTGGTGGAATCGGTGAGGAAGAATTGATTGGCCGTTGCGGTATTGCCACCCAGTGAAAAATAAATTCCTTCTACCCCGTTCGGCGTAACCATCAGACTGTCGTCGATCCGGTTGGCCACATCGACGTGTTGCTGGTAGGCGAGTCGGTATCCGTCGCGCACCAGCGAGTCGAAGGTGTATTGTCCCCCTATGGGTTTATAGCTCACGTAGATCCGACCATTCAAAGAGGGAATGTTGATGTTTACCCACCAATCCTCTGCCCGATCGCTGAAGAACATAGAGTCTTTTTCCACGCTTGCATAAACCGGATATTCAAAGCGATAAGGATAACCGGGTTGATCGAAGACTTTATAGGCTTTCTCCGGAAAATCGATTCGATAATACCCCCGTTTCTTTCCGACGTTGTAGGGCCGATTGCAGGCAAGGAAGAGCGCGGCAAACAAAACGGATATGAAAAATGATCTGATCATGGTTGTGGTCCGATGAGGATTTGAATTCGAACCTGCTGGATCCGATTGTTTTCAAGGT
>JBDKIP010000067.1:0-8103 GCA_039797015.1 Bacteroidota bacterium | reverse complement strand
TCGATAAAATGATCGAAGGGGGCATCTATGATCAATTGGGAGGGGGATTCGCTCGATACTCGACCGATGCGGAATGGTGGGCGCCGCATTTTGAAAAAATGTTATACGACAATGCGCTGTTGGTAGAGGCGATCGCGGAGGCCTATCAGGTGACTGGTCGGGAAAAATACCGAAGGACATTGAACGAGATCCGTGTCTTTTTGGAAAGAGAGCTGTTGGATCCGGCCGGTGGATTTTACTCTGCCTTGGATGCCGACAGCGAAGGCGTAGAGGGGAAGTTTTACGTGTGGACCCAACAAGAGATCCGGGAGTTGCTGGGGGATGACTATGACCCATTCGCTTCCTATTACGAAGTGTTGCCCGAGGGAAACTGGGAGGGGGTGACTGTATTGCGGATCGTGGGGGATGTTTCGGCGATCGCGGCTGCGGTGGGTCGATCGGCCGAAGAAATGGAAGAGGTATTGGATCGTTGTAGAGGCAAACTTTTGGAACAACGTGCAAAAAGAATTCGACCGGGCCTTGATCATAAGATCTTGTTGGGTTGGAATGCGCTGATGCAATCGGCTTGTTCACTGGCTTTCCGCGCCACCGGAGAGGGTGCGTGGTTGACGTTGGGGCAACGGAACATGCAATTCTTGGATCAGCATTTTTCCGCTGCGGATGGTGATTGGTATCATGCGTGCACGGATGGTCGTAAGCAGGGGGTTGCTTTTCTCGACGATCGGGTGTATCTGATCCGTGCCTGGATCGAATGGCATTCGGTAACGGGTGAATGGGAATGGCTGGAAAAAGCGCGTACGTTGCTGATCGACACACTCGAACGTTTTGGCGATATTGAGACGCCGTTGTTTTACTTTACCCCCATTGGCATGGCGGATCTCATATTGAGAAAAAAAGAGATATATGATGGGGCATTGCCATCGGCCAATGCGGTCATGGCAGAGAACCTGATGCGGTTGGGTGTACTATTCGATCAACCCGAATGGACGGTCCGTTCGGAGCAAATGGTTAAAGCATTGGGACAAGCACTTTTGCGCTATCCGGGTTCATTCGGGTACTGGTGCCGGGTGCTTTCGCTGCACGTACAGGGACTGACGGAGGTCTGCTTCATGGGTGAGGAATCGTTGGAGTGGATGAAACAAGCGGGCGGACTTTATTTACCGAGCGGCGTTTTTTTAGTCCTGAAAAAACCGGTGCCGGGCTTGGAGCGGTTTTCTGCGCACCCTTCGCTTGAACGAACATCTGTTCAGGTTTGCAGGAAAAATACTTGCTCGCCTCCCGTATTTTCCCCTAAAGAGTTGTTAATCAGGCTAAAAAATCCAGATTTTCTTGAATAATTCTGGGATTGGCACAATATTCGGGTCTCGGGCCTCGTTTTCGGACGTTGGAAACCGCGAATCGTTTTGGTTTTCAAAAAACAAAACAACCTGATCGACCCGAAAAAAACGGGTGAAACCTTATATTTGTCCTCTATCAATAACTGTATGAAAATGAAGAACCTCGGACCTGTAATGCTCTCTTTGTCGGCCGCCATCCTGATCAGTGGTTGTGGCATTTTGGGGGGCAAGAAATCCAAAGGAGGAAATGGCCTGCCCAATGACGGACAGGTTCATGGCATAGCACCTGGCAGCAAGTACGTAATGCCAAAGCCTCCGGGCATGGTGTATGTGCCACAGGGATATTTCCACATGGGTCCGAGCGATGAGGATCCTGCCTATGCATTCAGTGCGCGTAACCGCACGGTATCCATCAGTGGTTTTTGGATGGACCAGACCGAGGTGACCAACAACGAATATCGTCAGTTCGTATACTGGGTACGTGACTCAGTCGTTGCCCGTAAGATGGGTTATGTGAAAGCGGACAAGGACGGCAATGAGTGGATCGATTGGAACAAGATGAAAACAATGAAGTGGAGCGATCCGAAAGTGATCGAGCAGCTTAGCACCACTGACATCATTTTGCCTCCCGATGATCGGGTGTTTGGAAAAAAAGAGATCGATCCTTCTAAGATCATTTATCACTCAGAGGTATTCGATTTGAAAGCCGCTGCCAAAGCTGCCAAGAATGCCAACGGTTCGCTTCCTCCCCGGTCCAAATTCATTGTGAAGTATGATTTGCCGATCTACCCCGATACGCTGGTGTGGATCCGCGACTTTACCTACTCGTACAACGAACCCATGACCAAACGATATTTCTCACATCCCGCATTCGGAAATTATCCGGTTGTGGGTGTAAGCTGGAAGCAGGCGACTGCGTTTGCCGAGTGGCGTACGCATTTCCTGAATGCTTATCTGAACGATAAGAAGCGCACCCAGGAATCCGATTTCCGTTTGCCGACGGAAGCGCAGTGGGAATACGCAGCCCGTGGGGGACGTTCTCAGACCATGTATCCTTGGGGCAACTATTACCTCCGCAATAAGAAGGGATGTTTGCTCGCGAACTTCAAGCCCGGACGCGGTAACTATCCGGAAGATGGCGGTTTTTACACCGTGCGCGCCGACTCTTATTGGCCCAATGATTTTGGCTTGTATTGCATGTCCGGCAACGTGGCCGAGTGGACTTCTTCCATCTACTACGAGGGGCGTAACAATTTTCAGCACGACATGAATCCGGATGTACGTTGGAATGCGAAAGACAGCGATCCTCCGCTCATGAAGCGTAAGGTGACCCGTGGTGGTAGCTGGAAAGATGTTGGCTACTATTTGCAGAATGGGACCAGCACTTACGAATACCAGGATACCGCGAAGTCCTACATCGGATTCCGTTGTGTGATCGATCTGCCGGCTGCTCCGCCCAAGGGAGGAAGTCGTCGCTAATAACCTTTTTATTTTCTTAATCTCAACAATACAATAAACATCAATTATGGCAGCACAAATTCCTGCTAACGTCAGTAAATGGGTAGACGTAGGTGTATCCTTTGGTGCCTCGATCGTAATCGTGGGTGCACTTTTCAAAATCACGCACACCGAAGGGGCCGATATCCTTTTGTGGGTCGGTTTGTTAACGGAGGCTGTGATCTTTGCCGTGTATGGTGTCTTGTACATAATTTATCCTCCTGAGAAAACTCCGGGTCATGACGAAGAGCAATTTTCTGTTTCTTCCCTGGCGGACGCTGCTGGCGGACCAGATGCCATGAAAGCGCTGCAGGAGAGTTTTACCAAATTGAATGCTACGGTATCCGGACTGAAGGATGTGACGGACATGGCGGCAGCTTCCTCTGAATTTGCCAGCAAAACCCGTGAGGTCACTACCCAATTGGATGCGGTGAAGTCTGCATACACCGACGCCGCCAGTTCGGTTGGCGCCTTTGCGCAAGCCACTTCCGGCGCCCAGCAATTTCACGAGCAGATCCAGTCGCTCACGAAAAATCTTTCATCCCTGAACACCATTTACGAATTGGAGTTACAGGAAAGCAATAATCACCTGAAGGCCCTGAACAATTTCTACGGAAAATTGGCGGAAGCATCCAATGCCATGAGCAGCAGTGTGGACGATGCCAAGAAAGTTCAGGAGCAGATCGGTCATTTGGCCGGTAACCTGGGGCGTCTGAACAGCATCTATGGCAACATGTTGACTGCGATGCAGGGTCGGGCCTGATGCCGCTTGTTTGAAACGTGATTATTCAACCGAAATAAAAGAAGCGAAAAATGGCTTTACCAAAAGAGCCCCGACAGAAGATGATCAACATCATGTACTTGGTGTTGACCGCGCTGTTGGCCATCAATATATCTGCAGAGATCCTGAACGCCTTCAAGACGATCAACAACAGCTTGGAGAAGACGAACAGCACCGTTAAGACCTCTACCACACAGATCTTCGAATCATTGACCGAGAAAATGTCGGATGATGCCACTCGTGAGAAGGCTACCATCTGGCAACCCAAGGCCAAGGAAGTGGTGGATCAGTCTGCAGTGGTATTTAATTTCATTGAGGGACTTAAAAAGGAGTTGCTTGTGGCCACGGGCGGCGACCCTTCTGACCCCTCGAAGAAATTCAAGGAAGACGACCAAAATACCGTTACCCGCGTCATGATCAAAGAGGGAAAGGCAAAGCAGCTTTATCAGATCCTCAGCGATTATAAGGTCAATGTTTTGAAAGATTCGGCCCTTCGTGCTGAATTTGAGAAATCGCTGCCGATTTCGTTGGAAATGCCCAAGAACATGACCTCGAACAAAAAGAATTGGGAAGAAGCCTATTTCTACATGGCCCCAACGGTTGGTGCCCTCAGCATTCTGAGCAAATTCCAGAATGACCTCCGCAACGCCGAGAACAAAATGGTCACTTTCTGCCACGAGCAGGTGGGCAAGGTGGAACTTCGTTTTGATGCGTTCGAGGCCATCGTCGGTCAGAGCTCCCGTTACCTGATGCCCGGACAAGAATTGGAGATCACTGCGGGCTTGGGTGCCTTCAGCCGTTCCAAATTGCCCACGGTTACCATCAATGGATCCAATGTGGCACTGAATGAGAAAGGCATGGCGATCTACAAGACAACGGCTACCGGCACGGGAAGCCGTACGGTGAATGTGACGGTTTCCTTCGTTGACCAAGATGGTAAATCTCAGACCCGCACCATTCCGATTGAGTATACCGTCGGATCAGCCAATGCATCGATTGCCTTGGACAAGATGAACGTATTATACATTGGTGTTGACAATCCTGTCACCATTGCCGCCAGTGGTGGTGGGGATGACAAGATCCGCGCTGAGATCGTGGGGGGTGGCGGACAAATCACCCGCACTGGAACCGGCAAATACAATTGCCGCGTGAGTCAGATCAGTGACAACTGTACGATCAACGTATATGTCGACAACAAATTGGTAGGTGCTTCTGAGTTCCGCGTACAAGCTCTTCCTCCTGCGCAAGCATACGTAGGTGGCAAGCAAAGTGGTGAACCTGTTTCAGCCGGAGAGTTTCGCTCTCAGGCCGGGGTAGGTGCCGGTATCATGAACTTCCCATTCAAATTGGATTACAAGGTGGAGAGTTTCAACTTCACGTGTGATACGGACGATGACATTGTAAACATTGCCAATCAAGGCGCAGCCTTTTCTCCTGCTGTTCGTTCGGCGATCAGCCAGCACGTGAAAGCAGGAAGAATGGTGACCATTGAAGAGATACGTGTAAAAGGACCGGATGGCCGTACCAACAAAGCCCCTGCGCTGGTTTACTACATCCAATAAAAAGACAGACATGAAAGGAAAACTGATCGTATTCGGATTGATGATGGGTTGCTTGCTGATGCAGGTGAACTCCGCTGATGCTCAGGGTCGCGGCGGTCGTGGTGGTCGCGGTGGTCGTGGCGGTGGCGGTACTACACCTACCAACCCAACGACACCTCCTGCAGATACAACCGGCAATCCGCAGAACAACAACAACAACGGACAACCGCCGACGTTCGATCCGTATGCGAATCTTCCCATCACCTATGATACCGTGAGTTCAGATGGTGGACCAACCGTATCCTTGCGAAACGACAATGCCTTTGACAAAGGCTTTACGCGCGAGCGCAAGCCGTTGGACTATGAGCACCTGCGTTGGGATGATGCCTTGTATGCCGAAAAGGTATGGCGCGAGCTTGACCTCCGCGAGAAAATGAATAAGGTCTTCACTTACAAAGGCGTGGAGGATGATGGAAGCCAGATGTTCGTTTCTATGTTAATGAATGCTGTTACCTCGGGTAAAGTCACTGCATTTGCAGACGATCGCTTCACCACACCGATGGCTGTCTCAGATGTATATCAGAAAACTGCCGGTGGATTGGACACTGCCCTCGTACGCGATTTGAACGACATCAACAAGATCGTGGGGCGTACCGTTACCCGCAAGAGCTTCAATCCTGATGACGTCGTGAAAATTCGTCTCAAAGAAGAGTGGGTCTTCGACCGCGAATCCAGCCGCATGTTCGTTCGCATCCTGGGCGTGGGTCTTCTGAAAACCGAATACGTTCCCAATACAAAACGGGAGCGGGGTACCTCTTCGCTCTTTTGGGTATACTACCCCGATATCAGGGAAATGCTTACCAAAGCAGAGGTGTACAATCCCAAAAACATGGGACAAAACCGCATGACGTGGGAGGAGCTGTTTGAGAGCCGCATGTTCAGCAGCTACATCGTTAAGTCAACCATCGACAACCCATCCAACGCCATGATTCGCAACCTGATCGACAACGACATCCTTCGTTTGTTGGAAGGGGAGAACATCAAGGAAAAGATCTTCAATTTTGAGCAAGACCTTTGGTCCTACTGATATCGACTTTCCTGAATCCTATTTGAATCCTGCCTTCGGGCGGGATTTTTTTTGAATCGATGGGAAAGAAGAGATGGGGAATACGAGATGGAAGATGGAAGGTTTAGGTTGGCGGGCCGTGGAAGGGAAACGAGAGATTGATAGTAACTATTTGCTAATCAATGAATTGGGCGCTAAAAAAAAGTGCAATCAAATTAGTTGGTGTAGAAAAAAACTGTATTTTAGTCCCGGTTTTTCATAGGATATTGGATTTTAACGGGGCTGAATTTCCATTCCGGCCCCTTTTTTATGTCTTTTCGTTTAAAGATTCTCAATCGTTTCTATTAAAGTAATCAACAATGTTTCGGGCCTTTGCCGGTCCAACTACTTCAGCCAGTGTATCGATCGATTGATCTTGAATGTTTTTTACAGAGCGAAACCGGGTCAATAGTTCCATGGCGGTTTGTTTGCCAATGCCGGGAATGTTTTCCAGTTCATTTCGGATGGCGCCCTTGCTTCTCAATTGTTGGTGAAAGCTGAGTCCATGCTGATGAACCGCATCGCGGATGCGTCGAACAAGCAATAAGGTTGGATTTCTGTAATCCAATTTCAATGACTCACTGTCGCCGGTAAAAAAGATCTCTTCCACGTTCTTGGCTAATCCGATCAGTGTCATCTTCCCCGTCAACCCCAACTCATTGATCGACTCCTGAGCCGCATTCAATTGCCCTTTTCCTCCATCGATGATCACCAATTGAGGCAAGGGGCCACCTTCATTCAATAGACGTTTATAACGACGGGTAACCGCCTCCTGCATCGAGGCAAAATCGTTGATGCCCACCACGGTCCGAATGTGGAAGGTGCGGTGATCTTTGGGACTGGGTTTTCCGTTTTTGAAGCAGACCATGGCCGACACCGGATAGCTTCCGTGTAAATTGGAGTTGTCGAAACATTCAATGTGTCGCGGGATGGCAGCCAGTTGCAGATCTTCCTGCACCTGTTCCAACAACGCTTCGTCTGAAAGAGCATCCAGCTCTGTTTGTTTCCATTTCGTGGAGATCCAATGCTGTATGTGATGCAACAGATTTTTTTGCGCCAGCTCAAGCAACGCTTTTTTATCACCGGCTCTAGGCACCGTGATGCGCACAGAATGGTCGGGGTAATCGATTCGGTCCGCCACCACGATCTCTGCAGCGGCAGAGGATAGCCGTTCCCTGAGCTGGGCAATGCCTGCGGCCAAAAGAGATTGCGGGTCGGATTGCAAGGGATCTTCTACCCGTGTCGCATGCGTTTGAACGATCGAACCGTTTCGGATCATCAGGTAGCTGATGAAAAAATGTCCTTGTTGTTCCTTTCCCTCAAATACATCCACTTCTTTTACCCGGGCATTGGCTACCACGGAACGCGCGCGATAATTTTCTAAGAATTGCAGTTTTTGTCTGCATCGTTCCGCTTCTTCATATTTCCATCCGTCGGCGGCCGCTTTCATCTGCATGCGAACATCCTCCATCACCGGTTTCAGGTTTCCTTTCAACAGCTCGCGGATCTGTCGGATCCCGTTGTTGTACGCGTCGGCGGATTGATGACCGGCACAGGGACCGAGACAATTTCCCAGATGATATTCCAGGCAGACCTTGAATTTTCCTTTCTCGATCGATCGCGGATGCAAGGCCAGCGAGCAAGTGCGCAAGGGTACGATCTGCTTGATGAATTCAAGTAACTCACGCACCTGTTGAGAATGGGTGAAGGGGCCGAGGTATTCCGATCCATCGTTGAATTTTTTTCGCGTCAGAAACACTCTCGGGAATGGTTCTTTCTTGATGACGATCCACGGGTAGGTCTTGTCATCTTTTAAACGAATGTTGTAACGGGGTTGGAATT
>JBDKIP010000066.1:0-2962 GCA_039797015.1 Bacteroidota bacterium | reverse complement strand
TATCGATACCTATTTTCTTGATGACATTCGATCTGCTTTGGAACGGCTGCCTCGATTGGCTGCTGCCTGCACATTGCTGCGCCTGCGGGAAAAGCAAGGTTACCCCTCGTCATCCGATCTGCTATCAATGCCTGGCAGAATTGAATGAAACAGAATATGAGAAAGCGGATCACCAAAAGCTGGAAAAAATGTTTTGGGGACGGATCCGACTGCAAACAACCCTAAGTCTTTATCCACTTAAAAAAGGATCTCCGCTCCAAAAAATCTTGCATCAGACAAAATACCATCATCGCCCCAGCATCGGCATCTATCTCGGAAAGCTGGCCGGAAAAAAGTTAACGCACCATCCCATCCTGCAGGATATCGATGCCTTGGTTCCCCTACCCCTGCATCCATCCAAACAAAGAAAACGAGGATACAACCAGGCAGAGAAAATCAGCCAGGGAATTTCCATGACCACGGGCATACCGGTGTGGAACAACCTGGTTATCCGAAACCAATCCACCGAAACACAAACCCGAAAGGACCGAGGAGAGCGATGGGACAACATGAGCGGCAAATTCAGCCTGCGACAGCACAATGCAGCGCATAACAAACACCTGCTCTTGATCGATGATGTGATCACGACCGGTGCAACATTGGAAGCGTGCGGACAAACCCTGTTGCAAATTCCAAACGCCCGCCTCAGCTTTTTTACCCTCGCCCACACCGAAACACACTGATGCATGAAGCCGGCTTCGTAATTTTATCCATGCACCGTTGGCAATTGCTTTTGCTTCTATTTCTATCCGCCTGCACCAAAGATGGTTTTCTGAACATCCCCGAGGCACGCATCCGCGTTTCGGCCGATACCATTCGATTCGATACCGTTTTCACTTCCGCCGGTTCCACCTACCGAAGTTTTCAGTTGGCAAACGATTACGATCAGCCCATACGCATCACCGCCATCCACTTGAGCGGAGGCAGTCAATCCCCTTTCAAACTAAATGTGAATGGACGATCCGGCACTCAATTCACAAACCTGATCATCGACAAGACGGATAGTTTATACGGATGGATACAGGTCAACATCGATCCGAATGCGATCAATCAACCCTTTGTGGTGCGAGACTCTCTGCTGATCGAGTTCAACGGAAAAACACAGAAGATCCAATTGGAAGCATGGGGACGAAACGCACATTTCATTCGAAACGGGCGCATCACACAAACACAAACATGGACAAACGACAAGCCCTATGTGATCCTGGGCGGACTCACCATCGAACCCAACACCACCCTCACCTTATCCCCCGGTACGGAACTCTATATGCATGCCGATGCCCCTATTCTCGTCAGAGGTTCCCTGCGATCGTTGGGAGAAGCGGAAAACAACAGACGGGTTCGCATACAAGGCGACCGGCTGGATGAACCCTATCGTTTTTTTCCGGCCGCCTGGCCCGGCATCTATATTCAACCGGGCTCCACCGACAATCTTTTTCGATTCACCTCGATCAAGCAAGCATATCAAGCGGTAGTGGTTGAAAAAGGCGCAAACAGTCTACTTCCCGTACTTCGACTCGAACAGTGTGAGATCGACAATGCCTTTGATGCGGGACTGATCGGCGTAAATACCTCAATAGTGGCGGAAAATTGTTTGATCAGCAATTGCGGTCAAAATGCCGTACTCATAGGCGGTGGCAACTACCAATTCACCCATTGTACAATGGCCAGTTACGCAAACCGGTACATCGATCACAAAAAACCTGTTCTGACCGTGACGAATTTTTCCGGAAACAGCACCCATCCGCTGCAAGCACAGTTCACCAATTGTATTTTTTGGGGAGAAGGCGGAACCATCACCGACGAGGTATTGCTCGCAAAAAATTCAGCAGCCGCTTTTCAGGTTGGCTTCGATCATGTACTGTGGAAAATGCAATCGACGCCCACCCTGGCTACGACCAACCAGATCCTCAACAATCAATCGCCCGGATTCGATTCTATCTACTCCAGCAACCGATATTATGATTTTCGGCTGGGTGGCGGGTCCCCTGCTCGGAACGCCGGAAGGACTACGCCGATTACGATCGACTTGGATGGCCGTCCCCGAACAGTCGGACAACCCGATCTGGGCTGCTACGAAAAACAATAGTCAACTTTCACCTGTATTGAACGTTATTTAAAAAAGTAAGCAAATGAAATTACTGTTTATGTCCCTGCTCTCGACGCTGCTGCTGAATGGTTCCATCTATGATTTTAAAGTGGAAGGACTCGACGGCGAGGCGATCGATTTCAAAAAGTTCAAAGGCAAGAAGATCCTCATCGTGAACACCGCCTCCCGTTGCGGCTTGACGCCTCAATACGAGGGACTGGAAAAATTATACAAGACCTACTCAAATAAGTTGGTGATCGTTGGATTTCCGGCAAATGATTTCATGGGACAAGAGCCCAAAAGCAACGCCGAGATCAAAGAATTTTGTCAGAAGAACTACGGAGTCACCTTCCCCATGGCGGAAAAGATCGGGGTCAAAGGAAACGATATGCACCCGCTGTATAAATTCCTGAAAGAACAAGCCGAGAAAAAAGGATTTGAGAATCCGGTCACCTGGAACTTTGGAAAATTTTTGCTCGATGAAAAGGGTGAACTGATCGCTACATTTTCGCCGCGTACCGACCCGATGAGTGAGACCATCACGAATTGGTTGACTAAATAGATAAGGGAGATGGGAGATCGGAGTTTGAGTTAGTTTTTTTCAAACTTCAATCTCCCATCTTCCATCTAAATTCGCGTATGCAATTCGCTCAGGTCATTGGTCAGGATCCGTTGAAAGAAAAGCTGCGCAGTCTCTACCAACAAAATCGCATCAGTCATGCGTTGATGTTGGTGGCACGAGAGGGCACCGGCGGACTCCCCCTGGCCCTAGCCTTTGCCCAATACCTGGTCTGCGAAAAAGTGAATGGCAGCGCTGAGCCAAACGTAAACTCC
>JBDKIP010000065.1:0-5779 GCA_039797015.1 Bacteroidota bacterium | reverse complement strand
CATGATACACTGCGTACATAGCAGCCATGTTGGCGAGCAGGGCTTGTGCGGTACAGATGTTGGAGGTGGCTTTTTCGCGTTTGATGTGTTGTTCGCGGGTTTGCAGGGCCATGCGCAGGGCTCTGCCGCCGTTGGCATCGATGCTGATGCCAATGATGCGTCCGGGAATGGACCGCTTGAAATCATCTTTTGCCGCGAAGAAGGCGGCGTGGGGGCCACCATATCCCAATGGTACACCGAAGCGTTGCGCAGAACCCACGGCTACATCCGCCCCGAGTTCTCCCGGAGGTGTAAGGAGGGTGAGGGCCATCAGATCGGTCGCCATCACCACGTATCCACCGGCAGCGTGCACGTTGTCAATGAAGGAGCGATAGTCGACGATCGATCCAAGGTTATTTGGGTATTGGAGCAGGGCACCGAAAAAGGTGTTGTCGATCGATGCATTTTGGTAATCACCGATCACCAGTTCGATGCCAACGGGAAGGGCGCGGGTTTTGAGGATGTCGAGCGTTTGTGGGAAGACTTGTTCATCCACAAAAAATTTCGGACGCTCGATGTGATCTTGTTTGTTCAGCGTGTTGAAGAACATCGTCATCGCCTCGGCCGCAGCAGTTCCCTCATCCAACAGGGAGGCATTGGCGATGGGCAGGGCGGTGAGGTCCGACACCATGGTTTGATAATTCAGCAGACTTTCCAATCGACCTTGGGCGATCTCCGCCTGGTAGGGAGTGTACTGGGTGTACCATCCCGGATTTTCGAAAATGTTTCGAAGGATCACGGAAGGGGTGATGGTGTTGTAGTAGCCCTGTCCGATGTAGGTTTTGAATAACTGATTTTTGGAGGCCAGTGCCTGCATGTGTTGCAGGTACTCGAATTCGGTCATCGCCGCCGGTAAATTCAGCGACCGCTGCATGCGGATGTTTGGCGGAACGGTACGATCGATCAGCTCCGATAGCTGCTGCTCACCGATGGTGTTGAGCATGTCGGCAAGGTCGGCCGATCGGGGGCCGATGTGACGGGACTGAAATTCGGAGGAAGCGCTGCCGGTAAGGGACATGGTTGTTCAGGTTTGAATTTGGCGCAAAGTTACACGGGTGGGCCGAGAGAACTTGACGTTGGGGCAAGGTGGGGATAATCCGTGAAATCCGTTTTCTTTGTTCAATGTCAACCCTCCCGGCACATTGGAAACGTTTAGCGGAATCCCGTTTGAAGGTCTATCGGCAGTTCCTGGATCGGGTAAACCGAAACAAGGCCCTGGATCTGCTTCCGGAATTGCACGAAGAGGCTTCCACGGCTACGGATTGTTTGCAATGTGCACAATGCTGCAAGAATCACTCCCCCCGATTCAAGACACCGGACATCAAGCGGATCAGCAAGGTGATGGGTTTGCGGGAGAGTGTGTTTATTGAGACCTATCTGAAAGTAGATGCCGAGGGGGACTATGTGACGCGCAGTCTTCCCTGTCCGATGCTGGGGGAAGACAATCGTTGTTCCATCTACGAGGATCGTCCCTCCGATTGCCGAAGGTTTCCTTACACAGACGAGGACGTTTTGCTGAAACGAGCCCGCATCACACTGGAGAACGTTCGTTTTTGTCCGATCACCTACCGGGTGATGGAGGGGTTGGTGAAGCAGCTGGACAAACGCTGATCAGTATTGAAATTTTCGCAGGCTGGGAGACCGGAACCAGGTGATCACTACCACCAGCAACGTCACACATCCTCCAAATAAAACGGAAGGCACGGTGCCCAATGCTTTGGCCGCAAAACCACTTTCGAATTGTCCGAGTTCATTGCTGCTGTTGATGAAAAGAGAATTCACACTCGATACCCGTCCTCGCATGTGGTCGGGGGTGGTGAGTTGCAGGATCGTTCCCCGTATCACCACACTGATGCCATCGAACATGCCGGCGATCAGCAGGGCCACAAAGGAGATCCAATAGATGTCCGACAAACCGAATGCGATCACACATACACCAAATCCCCCCACGGCATAGAAAAGTCTTTCGCCTTGTTTTCGTTTCATGGGCCGAAGGGTTACGAGTACGATGGTGAGGATCGAGCCGATGTCGATGGCGGCGTTGAGCCAGCCAAATCCGATGGGGCCAACGGCCAGGATCCGGTCGGCGAACTCGGGTACCAGTGCCACCACGCCGCCGAAGAGTACAGCAAACAGATCGAGGCTCAGGGCGCCCAGCATGATCTTGTTCTGATACACGAAATGAAGTCCCTCTTTCACGCTTTGCCAGGCGGATACGTCAGGGGACTTGGACAGGATGGGTTTTCGCTCGATTCGCATCAGAAAAAACGAGGAGATCAAAACGTATATTAAAATAATTATATATGTATGGTTGACGCCGAACCAGGCGATCAGGAATCCTGAGCTGGCGTGGCCAACGATGGAGGCGATCAGCCAGGTGGAGGAACTGATGTTGGCGGCGAGGTGCAGGACGTCGCGCGGCACGAGTTGGGCGATGAGGGCGTGGGTGGTGGGGCCGGCGAAGGCGCGGATGATGCCCGTGCAAAAAATGATGGCGTAGAAGATCAGGGGGATGGTGGAGGAGGAGAAATTTTCCATCACGGCCGGCAGGGTGATGACGACCATGGCCAGGGTGCAACCGGCATAGATAAGGACGGATCGCAGGAGCAGGGTTCGTTTGTCGGAACGATCGATCACATGTCCGGCATAGAGGGCCAGGCAAAAGACCGGAATGAATTCAGCGAGTCCGGCCAGTCCGATCGAGAACGAGTCGCGGGTGATCTGAAAGAGTTGATAGGCGGCCACGGTGCCCAGCATGCGGAGGGCCATGATCAGAAAGAAACGGGCAACGATGAAATGGCGGAATTCGGCGTGTTGCAAGGGTTGGAGTCCCGGTGAACCGGCCAGCAGCTTCATGCCGCAAAGATACTAGGGCAGAGTAAGGAAGTGTTGCCCCGGGGTATATTCCTTTTCCAATGCCTCCAGGATGAACTCAAAATGCGGCGGATGGTTCAAAAAATCCGCATTGGTTACGTCGATCACCAGTGTGGGGACTTGTTGGTTTTTCAGGTAGTGGGTATAGGTGTCCTGTAAGTTTTGCAAGTAGCTGTCCGGTATGTTCTGTTCATATGCGCGGTTGCGGACTCGGATGTTTTGCTGCAGTTTGGAAACCGGTGCATGGAGATAGACCAGCAGATCGGGTTGGATCAGTTGTTGGTGGATGATGTCGAACAGGCGTTGATAGAGACGAAATTCATCTGCGGGGAGGGTCACTTTGGCGAAGAGCAGACATTTTGTGAAGAGATAATCGGAAATCGTCAATTGTTGGAACAGATCGGTCTGCTGGATCAATTCTTTCAATTGTTTGAACCGCTCGGCCATGAAGAACAGTTCCACGGGGAAGGCATATTGATCCGGTTTCTCATAGAATTTGGAGAGGAACGGATTGTCGGCGAATTCTTCCAGTACCAGGCGGGCATTGTAATGTTTGCTGAGCAGGGTGGCCAGGGTTGTTTTCCCGGCACCAATGTTGCCTTCAATGGTGATGAAATGGTGTTTCATGAAAGAATTTGCCTGGCGGCGGGCGACAAATTACGGCAATTGTTTTGGTTCCTTCAAGTGCTTAGTTGATCCTGCTGACGGCCAATTCGTCGGGGCAGGTGAACAGAAGATCTCCGACCGTGCGGTTCAGTCCGGGGTGCATAATTTGGTCTGCAATCTCTGCCATTGGCATGAGTGCGAAACGACGGTTCGGGAGTTCCGGGTGGGGAATGGACAATTTTTCTTCCTGCAACATGACTTGATCAAACAGCAGAATGTCGATGTCAATGGTTCGCGGGCCGTATCGCACGATTCGTTCTCTGCCCAGCTCTTTTTCGATGTCCAGGATCGCTTCCAACAGCTCGAGTGGATTTAAGCGGGTGTTCAAACAAATGGCTTGATTCAGGAAGGCGGGTTGCTCGGTGAGTCCCCACGCAGCGGTTTCGTACAGGCCCGATCGTGCCTGTACCTCTCCGATGCCTCCGAGTGCAGCGATTGCCTGCTCCAGCAGAGAGGGTCGGTCGCCTTGATTGGAGCCCAATAACAGGTATGCCGCATGCATGTGGCAAATATCCGCAATTGACGCAACCGACCTAACGCCATTTCGGATAGATTTGCAACCTGTCATGTCGAATCCGATCCCATACAATCAGTTCCGGGCGTTGCTGGCCATCACCAAGGCCAGTTTCAAGGCCATCTTTGCGAACCCAAGTGCGATCATCTTCAGTGTACTGTTTCCCATCATCTTCATTTTGATCTTCGGCGCCTTTGACAGCAATGGGAATGCCAGCTTTCGCATTGCGCTCACGGCGGATTCGGATACGACCAGTGATTTTTATCGCGGACTTGCTCAAACGCCGGTGGTCAAGCTGGTCTCTTTTCCGGACTCAGTCCAATTGAACAAGGAATTGCAGAAAGGAAAACTCACGGCTGTTTTGCAGATCGTGGCCGACAGCGACAGTACGCATCGGGTGATCGTTCGCTCCACCACGGCCAGCAGCAATACGCTGGGATCCTTTCTGCCCGTATTGGATTACATCCGTTTGCGCATTGAGCAGGCAAATCAAGCGGAGACCATACAATCCGTCCAGATCGATCCGCCCCTTGTATCGGAGGTACGTCCGTACCGGAAAATCGATTTCATTTTGCCCGGTCAGCTGGGCTTCTCTATTCTTTTCTCCACCTTGTTTGGAATCGCGTTCACGTTTTTTGGGTTGCGGGAGCAGTTGGTCTTGAAACGTTTTTATGCCACGCCCATCAATCGCCTCAATATTTTATTGGGCATAGGAGCGAGCCGACTGTCCTTTCAATTGCTGAGTGTAACCGTATTGCTCTTGTTCGGACATTTTGCGATGGATTTTACGTTGCACCAGGGAGCGGTCACTTTTTTTGAGATCATCTTCATGACCGTCGTGATGTTGTTCTTGCTGATGGGGGTGGGGTTGATCTTCAGCAACCTGGTCAAATCCGATACGTCGATTCCGTTGCTGATCAATCTGTTCGGATTTCCACAGATGATGTTATCCGGTACGTTCTTCCCCATCGATGTTTTCCCGGCCTGGTTACAAAAGGTTTGTCAAATACTTCCCCTCACGCAATTCAACGATGCGATCCGAAAGCTCGCCTTTGAAGGGGTATCGATCATCGGATGCTGGTCGGAGTTGTTGGTACTCGGTGGCTGGATGGTGTTGATCTATTTTGTTGCTGCGCGAACCATCAAATGGGAATGATCACGTATGCGCATGCTTAAACTCTTACTGATCAGTGTGTTTATTTTTTTTCTGTTGCTGACGGGGGTTGGACTTTTATTCCCCGCCCACGTGCAAACATCGAGGGCCATCGATCTGCCCGGATATCAGCGGGTGTATCTGCTCGAGTTGATGGAACAGCCTGCCTTCAGGGTTTGTTGGTCAGATTCCACCCAACAGTCCGGCGAGTCGGTCACCAAAACCGATAGCAGTTTGATCTGGCGCTATGCGGATGGCACAGTGGTCAGCTGGATCTTTCATGGAGTGGATGGTAGGATTGCGCTGCAAGGACATGTATCGGCGCGGTTCAATTGGATGCCCTGGCAACGGTTTCGTTCGCTGTTGATGGAGCCTCGGTATGGTCCCTGGTTGGAGAAGCGACTGGCCCGGTTCAAAGTTTGTGTCGACGGGATTTAGAGGGCATTGTTGTTTCCTTGAAGGAAACGGAGATTTCGTTTGATGCCTTCATAGCCGGTTCGTTGAATGGGCGAATCCTTAAAAACATCCGCAAA
>JBDKIP010000064.1:0-6211 GCA_039797015.1 Bacteroidota bacterium | reverse complement strand
CGGCCGAAATGTGCATCTCACCGTTGCACCCATCAAAAACAACAGTCGTTTCGAGTGGTTGATCGAGAAAGCTACCGAGTTGGGGGTACGCAGCATACGTCCCATCCTCACCGCCCGCACGGAAAAACAACGTTTGCGCATCGATCGACTGAAACAAATATCCATTGCGGCGATGTTGCAAAGCCAACAAGTTTGGTTGCCGAAACTAGATGAACCGATTTCGATTTCCGATCACCTAATGGCGATGAAGTCGTCCCGACATCAACGATTGATCGCGCATTGTATAGATGCCGAACGAACCGATCTTTCTCAGTTGGTTTTGTCGGATGAAGTCGAACTATTGATTGGTCCGGAAGGGGATTTCTCCGAATTTGAAATCAGCCAAGCATTGGAAGCAGGATATTCACCTGTGTTGTTGGGTGCAACTCGATTGCGCACGGAAACGGCCGGGGTGGTTGGGTCGGCATGGTTGCGTCTCCAACGATGACGCGCAAAACACGTTTCCCTATTTTTTTGCGCACAGAATCTTCTTTACGATACTCGGGCCTTCGTATACGAATCCAGTCCACACCTGCATCAGTGAGGCGCCCGCCTCCAACATTTCTTGCGCATCTTCTCTTTTAAAAATGCCTCCGCTGGCAATGAGGGGAATCTTTCCTTGCGTGATTGTATTTGCGTGGCGAATCCATTGGACGCACCGGTTTTTCAACGGTGCGCCGCTCAAGCCGCCGGCACCGATCGAATCAATTTTTCCAGCCGCTGTATTGAGCGATTCTCTCGACAAGGTAGTGTTGGATAGAACAAGTCCGTTTAGTCCGATCTGCATAGAAAGTTCAATCACCTCATCCATTGCCTCTGGCTCCAGGTCCGGGGCAACTTTAAGCAGGATCGGTTTTGGATTCGATTTTTTTTCATTCGCTTCGAGGAGTGCTTGCAGGACTTTTTTCAATTGCTCCGGTTCTTGCAGGGAGCGTAGTCCGGGTGTATTCGGGGAGCTTACGTTCACCGTAAAATAATCTACATAGGGGTAGAGCGTTTCAAAACAGATCTGGTAGTCTTTCCAGGCAGATTCATTGGGTGTTTGTTTGTTTTTTCCAATGTTTCCGCCAACGATCAATTGGGTGGTCGGATTTTTTTTGCGCCAATGCTTCAATCTGTTTGCGATTGCCTCGGCTCCGTCGTTATTAAAGCCCATGCGGTTGATGAGGGCAAGATCTTTTGGCAGGCGAAACAACCGAGGTTTTGGATTTCCAGCTTGTGCCAGTGGAGTGACGGTGCCGATTTCGACATGACTGAATCCGAGTGTTTCCAGTTCGCGCAGATACTTGGCATTTTTATCGAAGCCGGCGGCCAATCCGACCGGGTGAAGAAACCGGATGCCCCACAACAGCAGGGGCTTTTCTCTTGGTGCAAATACTTTTTTTAGCAACCCTTTTACCGGTGGAAGACTGCAGGCGATTCGAAGCAGCGACATCGAGAGGGTGTGTGCCGTTTCAGCAGGCAAGAAGAACAGGATCTTTCGGATCAGTTGATACATGATGCTCAAAGATACCATTGAATGGGTCCATTGTTCGCCCAATCTGTTTCGGTAATTTTGGATAAGCACATTTCCCATGAACGAAGCATACATTGTTGCCGGATATCGCACGGCCGTGACCAAATCCAAAAAAGGCGGATTTCGTTTTACGCGTCCAGATGACCTCGCTGTCACGCTGATCCGCGAGCTCATCCGATCCGTCCCCGCACTGGCGGATCAGAAAGTGGATGATGTGATCGTGGGCAATGCGGTGCCGGAAGCGGAACAAGGATTGCAAGTGGGTCGCATCATCGCGGCCCGGGCATTGGGGATTGAGACGCCGGGCAT
Organism: Bacteroidota bacterium; assembly: GCA_039797015.1. Taxonomy (GTDB): domain Bacteria; phylum Bacteroidota; class Bacteroidia; order Chitinophagales; family Chitinophagaceae; genus JJ008. Next base: position 4,347 of record JBDKIP010000064.1, on the reverse strand, counting down.
GACCGTCAACCGATATTGTGCATCGGGATTGGAAACCATTGCCATAGCAACTGCCAAGATCCGTTCCGGTATGGCGGACATCATTGTCGCGGGCGGGGTCGAGAGCATGAGTCTGGTGCCTACCTCTGGTTGGAAGACTGTCCCTTCCTTTGACATTGCCTCTTCAGAACCGGATTATTATTTGAACATGGGTTTGACGGCTGAAGCCGTGGCCAAGGAATACAATGTTTCGAGAGCGGATCAGGATGCATTTTCCTTGCGCTCGCATCAAAAAGCTTTGGCAGCGATTGAGTCCGGATATTTTAAGCCGGGTATTCTGCCCATACCGGTAGAAGAGGTATATCTCGACGAAAACGGGAAAAAGAAAACACGTCAATTTGTAGTTGATACGGATGAAGGTCCGCGTGCAGATACCTCCCTGGAGGCATTGGCAAAATTGAAACCCGCCTTTGCGCCTGCCGGAAGCGTAACGGCCGGAAACGCCTCGCAAACATCAGATGGCGCCGCCTTTGTGGTGGTCATGAGTGCCCGTAAGATGAAAGAACTCTGTCTTGAACCCATTGGACGATTGCTTGCTTGTTCCGTGGCTGGCGTACATCCCCGCATCATGGGGATTGGTCCCGTAGCAGCCATTCCTTTGGCACTCAAACAAGCTGGAATGACCTTGGATCAGATCGATCTGATCGAATTGAATGAGGCTTTCGGCGCACAGGCGCTGGCCGTTATTCGGGAGGCCGGGCTGAAGGAGGAAATTGTGAACATCAATGGTGGCGCCATTGCCTTGGGCCATCCATTGGGGTGTACCGGCTGTAAGCTTACGATACAGAACCTGCACGATCTCAAGCGGTTAGGAAAAAGATACGGGATGATCACCGCTTGTGTGGGAGGCGGACAAGGCATTGCAGGCATTCTAGAATCCTATTGATCAATTACGTAGAACTACGATTGGTACGGCTTTTTGATCGTTTTTCCTTGCGAGAAATCAGGGTGCTTTAAACTTTTTCTCTATTTTCAGTCTGAACCAAGCGCACAACCCGACTGCCATGGATAGAAGAGAATTTTTGACCGCTGCCAAACGGCAATCGTCATCCCCTGAAACGAAACTGCCCCGCACCTTATCCGGGATCGATGCGTATACCGGACCCTGGACGGAACAAGAGGTGATTCACCTCTTGAAGCGCACCATGTTTGGTGCCAAACGGTCCGACGTGAATCATTTCAAATCACGCACACTCGCGCAATCGGTGAATGAACTGCTCAATCCGACGGCACCCGATCCAACCGCTCCGATCAAAGAATATACCACCTCCACTACGCCGGGGGTGAATGCAGATGTGAATATCCTTCAAGGCAGCACTTGGATCAATGACATCAACAACGATGGAACCGTACAAGCACAACGAAGGGCTTCCTATAAGAAATGGTGGACAGGAGTGATGATCAATCAGGATAGAAGCATTCGAGAAAAACTCGTTCTGTTTCTTGTCGATCATTTTGGTAACGAAGCCTCCGATGTGGGGAATGGGAATTGGGCCTATCGTCAACACCTGCTCGTTCGGCAACATGTCCTGGGGAACTACAAGGAATTGGTGCGCAACATCACCAAGGATGTAATGATGCTTCGCTACCTGAATGGTTACCTCAACAATGCGAGTGCACCGGATGAGAATTATGCACGAGAATTGTTTGAACTGTTTACACTTGGTAAAGGCCCTGATTCCCGCTACACCGAAGCGGACGTAAAAGAAGCAGCGAAGGTGTTAACCGGGTGGCAGATCAATGGAACAACTTGGCAAACGGTTTTTACCGCTTCTAGACACTCAACTACAAACAAAACCTTTTCGTCATTTTTCAGCAATACGGTCATCACCGGACGAACCGGTGCTACTGCCGGCGACTTGGAACTGAATGATTTGTTGAACATGACCTTTGCGCAGGACGAGGTTGCCAAATTTTTGGTCCGCAAATTGTATCGCTGGTTCGTATACTATGTGATCGATGAGGCAGCAGAGCAAAATGTAATCGCCCCGCTGGCCACAATCTTCCGGAACAGCAATTACGAATGGAAGCCGGTGTTAAGTGCCTTGTTCCAAAGCCAACATTTTTTCGATGTGATGAATCGGGGTTGTGTGATCAAGAATCCGGCCGATCAGGTGATCGGTGCCATCCGGGAGTTGGATACCGTTTTCCCGGACCCATCCAATTATCTCTCTAATTATGGGATGTGGAACACCTTTTACAGTTGGATGAATAACATGGGGATGAACCTGCATGACCCACCCAATGTATCGGGCATGCCGGCCTATTATCAAGAACCGCTGTTCCATGAAATCTGGATCAATTCGGATTCTTTGCCCAAACGGAATCAATTCACCGATACGATGTTCAATACCGGTTATTTGGTCAGCGGGGTTCGGGTGAAATTCGATGCGGTGGCTGTCGCTGGAACGTTTTACAATCCAGGCAATCCGAACGACCTGATCGACGAAGCGGTCAACCGATTTTTCCGAAATCCACTTTCTGCAACCAGTAAGTCGCAGATCAAAACCCAGATCCTGCTCACCGGGCAGCAATGGGATTATTATTGGACCAACGCTTGGATGGCCTACATCGCCAATCCAACCACCGCCAACTACAACACGGTCAATACGCGTTTGATGAACCTATTCAAGTATCTCTTCAACCTGGCCGAATATCAACTCATCTAAGCCCCGATAACCGACACATATGAAACGTAAAGACTTTTTGTATAGTTCGATTCCGGCGGCGGCGATGCTTCCTGAATTGATCAATGGCTACTCGATCAAAGCCTTCAATGCCCAGTCGCCCTTGGTGCAGGCCTTGATGCAGGGAACGACCCTCACGGATCATGTGCTGGTGATCGTTCAGCTGTCGGGCGGCAACGACGGATTGAATACCGTGATTCCCGTGGCGGATTATTCCCGCTACTTCAATGCCCGATCAAACGTAGCGATTCCCGAAAATCGGGTGTTGTCGATCGCGGGCGTAAATGGAACGGGTTTGCATCCTTCCATGACCGGTCTGCAATCCTTGTTCACGGATGGGAAAGCTAAATTGATCCAAGCCGTTGGTTATCCGCAGCCAAACTTTTCTCATTTCAGGGCCACAGACATTTGGATGAGTGGTTCGAATAGTAACCAGGAGGTGTATACCGGATGGGCCGGTCGTTACTTGAATTACGAGTACCCTGATTTCCCCATCGGTTATCCCAACGATGACATGCCGGATCCGTTGGCGATTCAAATTGGATCCACTACTTCCCTGACGCTGCAAGGCCCCACTGTTAACATGGGGATGAGCATTACCAATCCCACCAGCTTTTACAATCTCATCAATGGCACCACCGATCCGGTTCCAGATACAAGGGCGGGCAAAGAGCTTAAGTTCATCCGTCAGGTCAATCAACAAACCCAAGGATATGCAAGTGCGGTTCGTACCGCTGCCAACAATGTGACTTCGCAATTCACCTACCCAACCAACAATTCGCTGGCCGATCAATTGAAGATCGTGGCCCGGCTGATCAAAGGCGGTCTGCGTACGCGTGTGTACATGGTTAGTTTTGGCGGATTCGATACACACTCTGTTCAGGTGAACGCGGCCGATGCCACCACCGGTTCGCACGCGACCTTGTTGCAGCGCGTGTCGGATGCGATCCGTGCGTTCCAAGAGGATCTCAAATTCTTGAGCATCGAAGACCGAGTGATGGGCATGACCTTCAGTGAATTTGGTCGACGCATCAAGTCAAACTCCAGTTCAGGGACCGATCACGGCGCCGCCGCACCGATGTTCTTGTTCGGGAAATCGGTGGATCCGGGCATGTTGGGTGTGAATCCAACCCTTCCGGCTACGGCAACGGTGAATGACAACATACCGATGCAATATGATTTCAGAAGTATTTATGCTACGATTTTAGAGAAGTGGTTTTGCTTGGATAAATCGGTTGTGGAATCACTGTTCCCTCCAAACATAAATCGTCATCTGCAGAGTTTGCCACTGATCAAGGCAGGTGTTTGCAATGGAGTGATGCCACCAAACCCATCACCGGTTGAGGTGATGGTCACCAATTACCCGAATCCCTTCCAAACCACCACCACCATCAAATTCAAAACGGCGGGTGGGCATACGTTGATCCAGATCATGGATACACTCGGCCGGGTATTGATCAATTTGGTCGACAAGGAGTATGCAGCGGGTACATATACGGTTCCATTCGACAGCGAGCCTTTACCTCCTGGTGTTTATTATGCCCGTTTCCAGAATGGGGTCAATCAACATGTACGTGCTATGCTAAAAGTTCGCTGATCAAACCCATGAGAAATTTTCTTC
>JBDKIP010000063.1:0-4277 GCA_039797015.1 Bacteroidota bacterium | reverse complement strand
ACATCTTCCAAAATAGCGCTTGCATCAATGGGCGCTTCCATTTTGCGGTTGATCCAGGCGTCGAAGATGAAGGTATCGTTTGGACAGGGAGAGAAGCCGATCGACCGTTTCATAATTGATGGATTGTACGGATCAGGGCCTCGTTGAGATGCATGATGGAGGTACGCATCTCCCATTTTTTCTTGTTTCGTTCAGCGATGTAATTGCTGAAGCTTCTTATCTGCAGAAACTCGATCTGTTCACGCAGCGCCACATAGTGCAGGGCCGCGCCTTCCATGGATTCCACGACGGGATCGAAGGTGGTTTCGTAAAATTTTCTTTTTTTCGGATCAGTGGTGATCTCATTGACGGAGATGCCGCGTACTTTTTTGTACTTGATTTTTTTGAGAATCGGGGATCGGTTCATCAACCAACCTTTTTGGTAGGGGAATTGGTCCTGCGGTACGAGTTTGAGGTCGAACAGCGTCTTCAACTGATTCAGTTCAATGACGCTTTGGTCGGCGATGGCTTCTTGTTTGACCACCACTACTTCACCCAGCGATCGATTTGCATCGAAGCAACCGCCCACGCCAGCCTGTATGATGAGGTCCGGTTTTCGGGTTTGTATCTGTTTGAGCAGCGAGTAGGTCGTAGCGGTTAGGCCGATGCCGGTGATCAACACATCGGTTTCCCACAGCTTGTTGAGTAGGAGGCCTTTGTTCAACTGCTCCAAAAAAGGAGTGATCTCCAATGCGGTGGCGGCGACCACCAAGACTCGTTTGGGCGATGATTTTTTCATGCAATCCCCTGCAAGTTAATCATTTGAATATCTTCTTCGTTTGGGATATATTCTACGTACCTTTGCACCCTTCCGGTCGCGCCCAATGCTGAGACCGGAGTTTAAAAGTAAAGCATGGTTTACTTAACCCGACTGGAGCATTTCAATGCGGCTCATCGATTGTTCAACTCCGATTGGACAGCGGAGCAAAACGAGGCTGTATTTGGAAAATGTGCGAATGCCAATTGGCACGGACACAATTTCGAATTGTTTGTCACCATCAAGGGAAAACCCGATCCGCAAACGGGTTTCATTTTTGATGCAAAGAAACTGGGCGCGATCATCCGCGAGCGAATTGTAGAAAAGGTCGATCACCGCAATCTGAACATGGACGTGGACTTCATGCGCGGAAAATTGTGCTCGATCGAAAATTTCGTGATGGCGATCTGGAAAGAATTGGAACCGGCCTTGCCCCCCCAGGTAAAGCTGCATTGTTTAAAATTGACGGAAACCCCTCGTATCTACGTTGAGTACTACGGGGAATAAACGCTGATATGTCGAAACGTGTTGCTGTATATCGGAAAGAGCATTTCAATGCCGCTCATCGGCTGCATCGTCCCGATTGGGATGCTGCGACCAATGCGGATGTGTTCGGCAAATGTGCCTTGCCTAATTATCATGGGCACAATTACGAGTTGATCGTAAAGGTTACCGGCGACATCGATCCCGCCACGGGTTATGTGATTGACCTGAAATTGTTGAGCGATCTGATTCAGCGCGAGGTCATTGAGCGATTCGATCATCGAAATTTAAATCTTGACACCCAGGAATTTGCGGAGCTGAATCCAACGGCGGAGAACATCGCTGTGGTGATACACGACCTGTTGCGTCCGCATCTGTCTGAACAAATGGAACTTCAGATTCGTTTATACGAAACGCCTCGAAATTTCGTTGAATACCCCGCTTAAACTCTCAGCCATGGCTTACAAAAAGATTGAACAGTACGATGAGCATTGCACCTCCTTGCTCATAAAAAATTACAAAGAGGCCATTGCACAATTGGGAGAAGACCCTGAACGCGAGGGGTTGATCAAGACGCCGGAGCGCGTAGCGAAGGCTATGCAGTATATGACGCAGGGGTATCAACTCAGTGCGCATGACATTCTGAATTCAGCCAAATTTCATGAGGATGTGAGTGAGATGATCGTGGTAAAAGACATCGAGGTGTATAGTATGTGTGAGCATCACATGCTCCCGTTCTTTGGGAAAGCACACGTTGCCTACATTCCAAACGGTTGGATCACCGGACTCAGCAAGATCGCGCGGGTAGTGGACGTATACTCTCGCCGGATGCAAGTGCAAGAACGGTTGACCATGCAGATCCGTGACGCCATTCGGGAAACGCTCAATCCGCTGGGTGTGGCCGTTGTGGTGGAAGCCAAGCACTTGTGCATGATGATGCGGGGAGTGCAAAAGCAAAATTCATCCACCACCACATCTGCATTCGACGGAGAATTCCAAAAGAACTCTACCCGTGGTGAATTCTTGAAACTCATTTCAGCCAAACTCAGTTAAAAAAATATTGACGAATCATTTATGAAGCATGCTTTTGTATTCCCCGGACAAGGTTCTCAATTTCCGGGCATGGCGAAGGATCATTATGAAAACAGTGCGTTTGCCAAGAAGATCGTAGAACAGGCCAATGAGCTCCTCGGTTTTCGGATTTCCGACATCATGTTCGATGGGACGGAAGATCAGTTGAAGCAGACCAACGTAACACAGCCGGCGATTTTTCTGCATTCCATCATTGCCTTTCGTTCCATTGACGGGGCCAAACCCGATATGGTGGCCGGTCATTCACTCGGTGAGTTTACTGCATTGGTAGCCAATGGAGTGCTCAGCTTTGAGGAAGGATTGAATCTGGTTTCTGCGCGTGCCCGTGCCATGCAACGTGCCTGCGATCAAGAGCCCGGAACCATGGCCGCGGTGTTGGGACTGGCGGATGAAAAAGTAGAAGAAGTATGTGCGTCTATCCAAGATGTGGTGGTAGCGGCAAATTATAATTGCCCTGGTCAGCTCGTGATCAGCGGGTCTCAGTCAGGTGTTGAAAAAGCTTGTGCAGCCTTGAAGGAAGCGGGTGCCAAGCGGGCTCTTTTGCTTCCGGTTGGAGGCGCTTTTCATTCGCCCTTGATGAAGGTGGCCGAAGAGGAATTGATCGGTGCGATCGAGAAAGCAACCTTTTATTCTCCTACCTGTGCGGTGTATCAGAACATTGTGGCCAAAGCCGTGATGGATCCGGGTGAGATCAAACAAAATCTCATTCGTCAGTTGACGGGTCCGGTGAAATGGACGCAATCCGTTCAGTCTATGATCGCCGATGGAGCTACCCGTTTTACAGAGGTGGGTCCGGGTAAAGTGTTACAGGGATTGGTTCAGAAGATCAATAAGGAGATGCAAGTGGATGGCGTGAGTTGATCTACAGATCGATCGATCCATTCCACCATTCCGGGTCGAACTGTGCATCGTACTTTTTGTAAAAATTGATCGCTGGTTCATTCCATTCCAGCACCTGCCAAACGATGCGTTTGAATCCTTTCTCTTTGGCTTCCTCGATCAGTTGATCGAACAATAATTTTCCGATGCCTTTGCCGCGACTTTGTTCGGTGACGATGATGTCCTCGAGGTACATGACCTGTCCTTTCCAGGTTGAGTAGCGAATGTAGTAGAGCGCGAATCCATGGATCAGACCGTCGGACTCGGCCACGAATGCCCACCAAACTGGCTGGCTTCCAAATCCACTCTCGGTGAAATGCTCGAGGGAAACCGTTACTTCCTGCGGGGCTCGTTCATACAACGCGAGCTCTTGAATGAGTTCGAGTAAACGTGGACAATCCCCTTTTTCGGCGCGTCTGATCTGCATTGAAAATTATTGAGTCGATAAGGCTTGATCAAGGTCGTGTAAAATATCCTGAATGCTTTCCATGCCCACGCTCATGCGGATGAGTCCGTCGGTGATGCCATATTTCTCTCTTTCTTCTTTTGGCACACCAAAGTGGGTGGTGGAGGCAGGGTGACTCATTAGGGTGTCGCAAGTACCAAGGGAAACGGCGCGCACGCACATCTGCAATCGGTTCAAAAATTCAAGGCCGCCTTCCAGTCCTTTTTTTAATTCGAAACTCATCATGGCGCCTGGGTGACGCATCTGTTTGTTGGCGATGGCGTAGTCGGGATGTTGGGGGAGTCCGGTATAATTCACTTTTGCTACCGCCGGGTGTCCGTCCAGATAGTTTGCTACTTCCATCGCGTTGTGACAATGACGGTCCATTCGTACTTCCAATGTTTTCATTCCCTGCACCAGCATGTATGCATCAAACCCGTTTGAGTTGGCACCAAGTAGACGGTGTTTTTTGGTGGCGATGGTTTTCATGAATTCCATATATGTACCGAGCAGTACACCACCGATGGCCGTGCCATGACCATTGAGGAATTTTGTAGTGGAGTGCATGATGAAATCAGCTCC
>JBDKIP010000062.1:0-4590 GCA_039797015.1 Bacteroidota bacterium | reverse complement strand
TACACCGGTACGGTGAATTTTTCGTCAACCGGACTGATCTCATCCCCCATCAGTCTGAGTGGAAACAGCAATGTCACTACTCCAACCGGTCCGCTCAATCATTATTTCGGCAACCTGCATGCACACAGCAGTTATTCCGATGGAAATGCCGATGATCTGACGAAAGTCCCTGCCGATGATTACGCCTTTGCAAAGACAGCGATGTGTATGGACTTTTTGGGCATCAGCGAACACAATCACGCATCCGCCGGCATGCAGTTGGCCGACTGGCAGCCCGGACGCCAGCAAGCAGCCGCAGCCACCACATCCACTTTTGTGGCCCTGTATGGCATAGAGTGGGGTGTGATCAGCGGAGGCGGACACGTGATCGTATATGGAATGGATTCGCTGATCGGATGGGAGTCGGGCAATTATCAGATCTATGTACCCAAGAGTCAATATGTAGGATCGACCGGATTGTTTCATATGCTCAACCGCCATGGCGGAAATGCATTGGCCTACTTGGCGCATCCAGAGAATACAGACTTCAATAATATTCTTACCACCTATGACGCTGGTGCGGATGCGGCGGTAGTGGGTACTGCGGTAGAAAGTGGTCCGGCGTTTTCTACAAATACCACCTATACCAATCCGGGAACATCAATGGCAAAACTTACGTATTATAAAAACATGCTGGCCAGGGGTTACAAGCTGGGACCAACCATCGATCACGACAATCACAACATGACGTTTGGAAAAACCGCGCGCACCCGTACAGTGATCATGGCCCCGGAGCTGACGGAGAATGCGTTGTTGAGCGCCATGAAGCAAATGCGCTTCTATGCTTCACAGGATTGCAGTGCCAAGATCGTTTATCAAGTGAACGGACAACCGCTTGGAAGCGTACTTATTCAGGCAGGTACTCCAACCATTACGCTTTCTACCACTACATCCACTTCACCCATCACTTCTGTTCGCATCATGATGGGTGTACCCGGAAGTGGTGTGGCGGCTACGACGCTCAGCACACAAAGCAGTGGCAATTTCACATACATTGACAATGCTCTCTCAAATGGTGCCACCCGGTATTATTATCTGGAGATTACTGAGTCCGATGGTACACGCATTGTGACCGCCCCCGTCTGGTACACGCGAAATGATGCGGCATCCGCTCGCAGCACGGCTACAGTTGTGCAATCATCTACCCAACCAGGCGTAAGCCGAACGCTTGCGATCTATCCCAATCCCGTTCAGGATCGACTTAAATTATTGGTGGATACAGATGCACCTCAATCCCTGCAGGCTGAGGTATATGACCTCCAAGGCCGCCGGCTGAAATCCGTTCGCTATGCATTGGTCAATGGAAACCAGCAGCTGGATCTTTCCGTGCAATCATTACCTGCCGGTACGTATTTATTGAAAACGACTATGGGCAATGAGCGTGGCGCCCGATTGTTTCAGAAACAGTAAAACCTTCCAATAAAAAAGCCCCGATCACTCGGGGCTTTTTTGTGTTCGATGTTTTATTATTCAGATTCGGCTACCACTTCTTTCACTTCGGGGATCATTCGTTTCATCATGCCTTCGATGCCGGCTTTCAGGGTGATCATGGAAGACGGACAACCGCTGCAGCTTCCTTGCATGGCCAAACTGACGGTGCCTTCCGAATAGCTTTTGAATTGAATGGCACCGCCATCCATTTCAACAGCGGGACGCACATAATTGTCAAGCAATTCTTTGATGCGTTTTACCACATCATCATCATCCGCCAACACTTCATTGCTGCTTTGTTGCGTCCGGCGCTGTGCCATCTCCTCTTCATTGATCACTTGCTTGCCCTCTTCCAAATAATCTTTCAGGAATTGGCGGAGGGATGGGATCGCATCGTTCCAGTCGGTATCGGCCGTTTTGGTCAGGGTTACAAAATTGCTGGCGATGAAAACGCCCTTGATGAAGGGGAAGCCGAACAATTCAGTGGCCAGTGGCGAGGGGGCTGCAGATTCCACGTCCGGAAAATCGGCGCTTTTGCCTGGATAGAGGAGTTTGTTGGCAACAAACTTCATCGTCTCCGGATTGGGCGTCATTTCCGTATAAATGCTGATGATGGGATTACCGGTCTTGATCATAGAATTCGATTGAGTACAAAAATAACATAGAAATACGGGAAGATGTTTACGATGGACGAAATACCCCCTTGGGGATGGAAGATGGAAGATGGGGGTTTGGGCTGCTCTTACCGCTAAACACAGCGATCCAAAACACCCATTACTCCTTAAATCTTCCTGTTTTCTTGAGGAAGCGCACGAGTACGTAGGTGGCCGTAAGGGCGGATAAAGAACCGATCAGCCAGGTGTTTCGACAGGTGACGCTATTCCCGGTCAGTTCAGGATGGTTGATCAACAACAACAGGGCGATTCCGATCAGCCAGATGAACTGGGTGGTGTGTTCTTTTAAGATCCAACGCTTCCAATTGAATTCCATGCTGCTCAACGTGGCAGACAATCCACCAATCTTTGGCCACCAGCGATTTACGTCTTTACAATACGCATCGAATCCAGCGCCAAACTTCTTCCGAAGAAAATCTTCCTCTGCCAATACGATCGCTTGGTAGATGAATAAAAACAGCGGAATCATGATGGCCACATAGTAGAGAGCGTTTGCCAGGATGCCAACCCCGAGCAACATCAAAATATTGCCTACGTAAAGGGGATTGCGACAGTGACGAAAGATGCCTTCAGTGACCAGCCCTTCTGCATAGGGTTTTCCTTCTTTACCCCCCCGAACGATGTAGGCAAGGCCAATGGTGATTCCGCGCACCAGCTGTCCGCCAACCGTTATGATCAAGCCCAGTACGATCGACCAAATGTCCAACGATGCGGGAAACAATGCCGGTGAGGGCAGAAAGAGGGCTGCATAGAAAACGATGAAGAGCCAGTTGCGGTGTTTGAAGAAGAAATTTCCGATGGAGACCATACGATTATTTTTTCACTGCGATCAGTCCCGCGAAATTGTACCATTTGAAGAATACTTCACAATGGCCAAATCCCTGGTCGCGCAGCAGGCTGATGTTTTCGCTGAGCTTATAGGGAACGAGCACATTTTCCAATGCTTCGCGTTTTTGGGAGATCTCCATTTCGCTGTAATCGTTTCGACGTTTGTAGTCGTAATAGTAGCGGATGAAGTCGCGGTTGTATCGGCTGTCCTCTGCGAGGATCTTCTCCACCAGGATCAAGGCGCCCCCGGGAACCAGTCCCTCATAAATGTCTCTCAATAATTTTTCACGGTAGATGGGTCGGACGAACTGAAGGGTCAGACAAAGGACCGCTACCGAGGCGTTGTTTATTTGAACCCCTTGGCCCAGGTCGGCACAGCGCAGGTCGTAATTGCGGGAAAACCCCATTTCCAGCAGCTTGGATTTGCATTTGTCCAGCATCTCCTGCGAGTCATCAATGCCGACGAAGCGGATGTTCGGGTCTACCAGGGCATTCATCCCGATCAGCGTGGCGCCGGTGGAACAGCCGAGGTCGTACACATCGGTTCCGGGCTGGGTATGATCCGCGGCCAGTTCAGCCATCATGCGCTGGATCTCCCCGTAGAAGGGGACAGACCGATTCACCATGTCGTCGAATACTTTGGCCACATTGGCCCCGAATTTAAAGTCGCTTGCTTTTTCGATCTCGCCGCGAAATACCTGGTCCTTGCCCATAGTGTTAAAATTCACCTGCAAGGTAGCGATAAAAGGGAGTGGACTATTTGGGAGGAGTTATATTTGCTCCGATTTTGGGTCGTTGGTGTGAAAAATTCGCCAATGGCGATCTAAAAAATAAAACCACAATACCATGCAAGCCCGTTTTATTCTGATCTCCACCGCAGCCCTCTTCACGTTGGGCGCCTGCGTCAGTAGCAAAAAATTCAAATCCGCTCAGGCCGACTATCAACAACTCGAAGGAAAGTACAAAACGCTGGAGAGTGATCTGAACGAGTGTGCCACGGAAAAGGCTACCCTCGCTCGCCAGAAAGAGGCTTGTGAGCGGGAAAAAGCAATGATGGCCACCAAGATCGGAGAATTGGGCGATCAGGTGGAGTTTCTCAAGCAAAACAACAACCAGGCCATCAAACAATTGGAGGCCATGTCGGTGATCTCCAGCCAGCAGGCCGAGAGCATTCGCAAGTCTATGGAAAACATGGGCGCAAAGGATGCCTACATACAAACGCTTCAACAGCAAATGGCCCGCAAGGATTCCATGAACATGGCGTTGGTGATGAATCTGAAAGGCGCCATCGGAAACCTGGATGATCAGGACATCAACATTAAGATCGACAAAGGCGTCGTTTACATTGATATCTCGGATAAGTTATTGTTCACTGTCGGTAGTTACGACATCACCGATAAAGCAAAAGGGGTATTGGGTAAAGTAGCAACCGTCCTGAAAAACCAACCCGACCTGGAGTTCATGGTGGAAGGACACACAGACAACCTTGCCTTCAATGGAAGTGGTCCGATCAGCGACAACTGGGATCTTAGCGTGAAGCGTGCGACTACGGTTGTGCGTCTGCTCCAAAAGCAATACGGGTTGGATCCTGCCAAAATGGTCGCTGCCGGTCGCGGAG
>JBDKIP010000061.1:0-10518 GCA_039797015.1 Bacteroidota bacterium | reverse complement strand
TGACCACCAGGTCGTACCGACCCCGCTCCAATTGGAATTCAAATCGTCCGTCATCCTTGGCCATCCGACCCACTTGCAATTGCTTGATCTCAACCGTGGCCAAGGGCAAACCCTCCCCCCGTTGGTCAACCACCCTTCCACTAAACCGAAATTGTTGGCTGAACAACGGACCGCTGACAAGCAGCAAAATGATAAAGAAGCAAACTGATTTCAATCGCGCTGTTTTCGTATTGGATACAAAAAAAAGCAAACTGACCAAGCCGGATCGGATCGGGCCGTGATTTCGTGAATCTTTAACAAGGCCTCTTTCAAATCCACAACCTGTGCATAAGTAAAAGATGGATATTGCGGCTTCTTTTTAGTAATATTGAAAAGGACATTCGAAACGACATCCATTCATCCTAAACCCATTCGAATTGACTGACACCATCATCAACCTCGAATCCGTCAATCCCACTGAATTCCTGGGCGTCAACAACGGAAAACTCGACCTGCTCAAAAAACGATTTCCCCTGCTCAAGATCCTTTCCCGGGGCTCACAGCTCAAACTCAGCGGCTCGCCCGACCAAGTGGAGCTAGCCAAGGAAAAGATCAATACGATCGTAAGCTTCCTGGAGCGCAATGGCCATCTGCCGACGAATTATTTCGAACAAATCCTCGGAGGCGATGACAACGAGGTCGTCGATCATTTTCAGGAAAAGAATCCGAACGAAGTACTGGTATTCGGACCAAACGGGAAATCGGTCCGCGCCCGCACGGCCAACCAGAAAAAACTGGTACAGGAAGCCGAACGGAATGACATCGTCTTCGCGATTGGTCCGGCCGGTACCGGTAAAACCTACACCGCGGTGGCGCTGGCCGTACGCGCACTGAAAAACAAACAAGTCAAAAAAATCATCCTGACTCGTCCGGCCGTGGAAGCCGGTGAAAGCCTGGGATTTCTGCCCGGTGATCTGAAAGAAAAGATCGACCCATATCTGCGTCCGCTCTATGACGCGCTGGACGACATGATCCCGGCAGATAAACTGGGCTATTACATGACCACGCGCACCATCGAGATCGCACCGCTGGCCTACATGCGCGGAAGAACGCTCGACAATGCCTTCATCATTCTCGATGAATCTCAAAATGCCACCGATCTGCAGTTGAAAATGTTTCTCACCCGCATCGGTGCCAACGCGAAAGCGATCATTACGGGCGACATGACACAAGTTGACCTGCCTCGTCATCAGCGCAGCGGACTCGCAACCGCCGCCCGCATCTTACGGAATATTGACGGCATCGGGTACATCGAGTTAGATGAAGAAGATGTAGTACGTCACCGCTTGGTAAAACAGATTCTGCGCGCCTACAACCAAGAGCACGAACGCGATCAACTGCGACACCCCGATGAGCGCCCCGCCAAACATTGAATCCATGAAAAAAATCATTCCCTCCCTACTGTTTCTCGCGCTGATCGCTTGTCAAAACAAACGGGTGCAGACCGCCTCTGAAAACGATCTGGATGCTGCCCGAAATTTCATCCAAGCAGCCCTTTCGAACGACTTTAAAAAAGCCGGGCAATTCATGGTGGACGATTCGCTGAATCGAAATTACCTGGAAGTAACGGCCCGCTCCTTTGATCATTTGGACAACGACACGAAAGAAAAATACAGAGGGGCCAGCATTCGAATCCACCAGCCCGTCACCTACCTGAACGACTCCACGACCATCGTCATCTATTCCAATTCCTACAAGAATGATCTGGACACGCTTCGGGTCTGTAAGAAAAATGGCAATTGGTTGGTCGACCTGAAATATCTTTTTGAGCACGAACCCGGTACCGAGAAAAAATGATCGCATTCGTCTGGGTAATGCTCGGTGGCGCCCTCGGATCGGCCCTTCGGTTTGGTGTAGGGCGAATCATCCCTTTTTCCTCCGCGTCTTTTCCCTGGGCCACTTTATGTGTAAATCTCATCGGCTCTTTACTCATCGGCCTGCTGGCCGGATATGTACATAAACGTGGTCCGGATTCCGAATCCCTCCGATGGTTTTTGATGAGTGGCTTCTGCGGCGGCTTCACGACGTTCTCCGCCTTCTCATTAGAGACCCTCTCGCTCATTCAACTGGAAAAATGGTCACTGGCCATCACCTATGTACTGGTCAGTGTACTGTTGGGCATCGGAGCCACGTGGATCGGTTGGACCCTTCTTCGCGCACAATGAATTCGCTCGCTAAAATGAAAAAACAGATGGACCCACAAATCGTATGGATCGCCTTGGCGATCGGACTTGGCGCAGGCATCATGAGTGGCCTGATCGGCATCGGCGGAGGCATCATCATGGTGCCTGCATTGGTATTTTTTCTTCAATACAACCAACACCAGGCACAGGGCACCTCATTGGCCGTACTGACCTTGCCGGTTGTCATACTCGCCTCTTTCTATTATTACAATCAATGCAAGGCCCAGGGAAATCCGATCGATCTCCGAATCGTGGGTCTGCTTGCCGGTGGATTCCTGGTGGGGGCCTACTTGGGCGGACGATTGGCCTTGAATCTTTCTCAGGCACAACTCAAACAAATCTTTGCCGTGGTGCTGATCTATACCGCGATCAAAATGCTGGCTTGGGACCAATGGGCACTGCAACTCTTCAAAAAAAGTTGATCGGACCGTGTTGAATTTCTGCCGGCCGCGCATCCTGCCCTAAAGAAGGCCATACAAATGGAGCAATACCGAAAGCTGACGGACGAAGAATTACTGAATCGGTTCTATGAACGAAGCGATGCAGAAAGCCTTGGGCATCTCCTCCAACGATATACCATTATGCTGCTGGGCGTTTCCATGAAATACCTGAAAGATGAAGAAGCGGCGCGAGACAATGTGCAACAGGTTTTTTTAAAAGCGATCGCCGAGCTGGCAAAATACAAAGTGACCTACTTCAAATCCTGGATCTATCAGATCGCCAAAAATCAATGCCTGATGCATCTGCGCGAGCAGAAAAAATGGGGAGCCCCCTTGGCTGCAGAGGAACTGCCCATCGAAGGCAACGCCTCGATCGATCTGGAGCCGTGGATGGAAAAGGAACATACTTTTGATCGGTTGTCGGCCGCGCTGGAATCGCTCCCCACCGAACAAAGACGTTGTGTAACTTTATTCTACCTAGAAAAAATGAGCTACCGACAGATCTCGGAAACAACCGGACACGCGATCGCTACCGTGAAAAGTCACATTCAAAACGGAAAACGAAATCTGCGCATCACCTTATTGTCGAATAAAACGGAGGACAGCCATGGCCGATAATCCAACACGCAAACAACAGCCGGATACCGGGTTGGATCCAAACGACATCCTTCGGTACACGTCTGGGCAAATGAGCGATGCCGAAGCACGACAATTCGAAGCTGCTTCGCTGGAAGACCCATTCCTGGCAGATGCCCTGGAAGGAATCGAAAACACCGCCGATCAAAAAAGACTGGAGCAATTGGCCTACTCGCTCAATCAAGATCTCAAGAGACGATTGTCGAACAAGCGAAAAGCAAAACGATGGATCGGTTTTGAAGCTCCTGCCTGGTGGCCCTGGATCACGCTGATCTTACTCATGCTGATCACCATTGCCTACTTGTTCATCCGGAAAATGGGAAGCTAATCTTCAAAGCGACTCCCATACCGATTGGGCAAAAGCCTCGAGAGAGGGATCCCTTGCTCCCATCAACAACAAGACGGAATCATTGGTAAGATGCGCACGCACGGCTTCGCAAAAATCATTTCGATCCGCTACAAAATGGGCCGACACGCCGAGTTGACGTAAGTCTTCGATCAGATCATTCGCCGAAATATCTTTCTGTGCCGTTCCGCCTGCAAAATAGATCTCACTCATCCAGAGCTCATCACCCGGACGAAGCGCCTGTGAAAATTCCTGCACATAATCCTTTCGCAAAAAGCGAGTGGGCTTGAATCCATGCGGCTGAAACCAGGCGATCAATTTGGAGGCGATCGGCTGACAGGCCCGGATGGAAGCAGCACATTTGGCGGGATTGTGTGCAAAATCATCGATCAGCCAAACACCTTTTTTCTGTCCGATCACCTGGTGTCTGCGATATATTCCTTCATACGAACGAAGCGCTTCGGCACAGGTCTCCAACGAAATGCCCAACTGATTGGCCACCGCCACCGCGGCCACCGCATTTTCCATGTTGTGCGCCCCTACTTGATTCAATACAAAATCAACTTGTCGAACCGAGAACCGGATCTGCATACCATTCTGCACGAAATCCGTAGCCACATATCCGACATCGCTTGTGGGATCTACAGAAAAATCGAGGGCGGCATCGCCGGACAAATTCGATGCCAGCGCATGTGAACGATTCACTACGAAACGGCTGCTTTGTTGGCGAAAGATGCTGAACAACCGGATCAACTCCTCTATTTCCTGGTGATCCTTGTCGATGTTCAGCAACAATCCGATCTCCGGATGATAATTCACGATGGAACCGTCGCTTTCATCCGCTTCGATGATGAGCCATTCGCCCTTGCCCACAGCAGCATTGCCGATCTTACCGGCTCGGATCAACTTGGTAAGTCCCGCCCCACTGATGATGCCCGGTGAAAAACCAGCCTGGTCGAGTATCGTAAAGAGCATGGCACTGGTGGTGCTCTTCCCACTGGTACCGGCCACGGCGATGGTCTTTCTGCTCGCCGCGATCATGGCCAATAAATCCGATCGGTGAAGAATGGGCAGCTTTCGTTCTTTGGCCAGCTTGTACTCCAAGACCGAATCCTCCACGGCGGTAGATACGATCACGCAATCAATGTTGTCTGAAAATCCCGAACCATCTTGCACATAACACTGAATGCCTTCTGACTCGAGTTTGTCACGCACCTCACTGGGCGACTGAAACAAGCGATCGCTTCCGCGCACTTGCTTGCCTACTCCCTGCAGATACTGCGCCAGGGCACTCATGCCACTGCCACCAATGCCTATGAAAAATGGATGACGAATGTCTGCCAGCGTGATCGACATGCTGCAATTTATCGAATAAGATCGCCTTAAATAAAAAATCCCGACCGCTTGGTCGGGATTCACTTATGCTCGCTGTGATTGACGAGCAGCGGATTTTTTTGCTGGCGCCTTTGCTTTGGCCGGCTTGGACTTTTTCAAGGCCAAGTTGATCGCGGCACTCAGGTTGGCGTAGGTTGGTTTTCCGGCAACGAGTTGATCGTTGACGAAAAAAGTAGGCAATTCCTTCACCCCACGGTTGATGCCCTCCTTCAGGTCATCCTGAATCTGCCATCCGTACACACCATTCACCAAATCGTCCAAAAATTTCTTGTTCTTGACCCCGGCCTCTTTGCTGTATAATTTCAAACTAGTGGTTCCCAGATTGCGTCTGTTCTGAAAAAGAACATTGTGCATCTCCCAAAATTTTCCTTCCTGTGCTGCGGCTACAGCCGACTCACTGGCCTTCAAACTGCGCTGGTGAATCAACGTCAACGGAAAATGCCGGAACTGAAACCGGATCTTACCATCGAACTCCTCCAACAACTGCTTGACGATCTCGTTGGCCTTTGCACATTCTTCACTTTCATACTCCCCAAATTCCATTAAGGTGACAGCGGCGTCTTTATTCCCCACAAAGATCTCCCGGGGTTCAATGATGATGATGTCGTCTTTTTTGAATGCCATATTTTTTTGTTTACCCTTTTTTGACAAAAAGGGATTTTTTGTAAAACACGAAACCATTGAAAAAGTTCACTACAAACAGGTGTTTGTCGGTTTCGGGCTGAAGATAGTCTTTTTTGTATGCCATCAAAGAGACTGCCCTACTGATTTTCATCGGGACACGCAAAATATTATAAATCAATTAATTACGAATTATAACAAAACGTGAAAATCAATCATTGACCTTTAACAGGGGTTCATTTCGGAACACCACCATGTCGTCAAAAACATCCACCAGCACCGGTTGTCCCCGGTCGATCTCCCCAGCGAGGATCTTTTTGCTCAGCGGATTGACGATCTGCTTCTGGATCAAGCGTTTCAGTGGCCTTGCTCCGAACTGCGGATCGAAGCCCTGATCGGTCAGATAGTCCAAGGCATAATCGCTGAACTGCAGCTGGATGCCGGAGTCCAACAATAGATCAGAGAGATTTTTCAATTGGATCTTGACAATGCCACGTGTTTGTGCCTTGAGCAAGGGTTGGAATAAAATGATCTCATCCACCCGATTTAGAAACTCAGGACGAACCGTCTGCCGCAACAAGCCCATCACTTCCACCTTCGTGCGCTCCATCACTTCTTCGACGGATTTCTCACCCAGATTTTCAAAGGCCTCCATGATCAAATGGCTACCCAGATTACTGGTCATAATGATGATCGTGTTCTTGAAGTTGACGACCCGCCCCTTATTGTCGGTGAGTCGACCATCGTCTAACACCTGCAACAATACATTCCATACATCCGGATGGGCTTTTTCGATCTCATCCAGCAATACCACGCTATAGGGTTTGCGCCGCACAGCCTCCGTCAATTGTCCACCCTCCTCGTATCCTACATAACCCGGAGGTGCCCCCACCAACCTAGATACCGTGTGCTTCTCCTGGTACTCACTCATATCGATGCGCGTCATCAAACTTTCATCATCAAACAAATATGCTGCCAGTGCTTTGGCCAATTCCGTTTTGCCCACACCGGTGGTACCCAGGAAAATGAATGAACCAATGGGTCGTTTCGGATCTTGCAAGCCGGCGCGGCTGCGACGGATCGCATCGGCTACCGCCGTGATCGCCTCTTCCTGACCTACCACCCGCTCATGCAAATGATCTTCCAATTGCAACAATTTCTCACGTTCACTCTGTAACATTTTCGAAACCGGAATGCCCGTAGCCTTCGCCACACTCTCCGCAATGTCTTCTGCATCCACCTCCTCTTTGAGCAAACGTTTTTCAGCCGACTGCTCCAACTGACCAGTCAATTGCTCGATTCGCTTCTCTTCTTCTTTGATTTTTCCGTAGCGGATCTCCGCCACTTTTCCATAATCGCCTTCCCGCTCGGCGCGCTCGGCCTGCAGCCTTAACGACTCGATCGATTGCTTGGCTTGCTGGATCTGATCCACCTGCTCTTTTTCCATTTTCCATTTGGCACGAAGCGTATCACGCAACACCACCAGATTGGCGATCTCCGTTTGCAGGTCCTTCAATTTCGCTTCATCGTTCTCACGTTTGATGGCCTCCCGTTCGATCTCGAGTTGACGGATCTGCCGCTCCAGCGTATCCAATTCCTCCGGCATGGAATTCATCTCCAACCGCAACTTCGCTGCACTCTCGTCAATCAGGTCGATGGCCTTGTCGGGCAAAAAACGATCCGTGATGTAGCGGGTGGACAATTCCACTGCGGCAATGATGGCCTCGTCTTTGATGCGTACATGGTGGTGCGTTTCATAGCGATCCTTCAAGCCGCGCAAAATAGAAATCGCATCTTCCATCGATGGTTCATCCACCATCACTTTCTGAAAGCGACGCTCGAGCGCCTTGTCCTTCTCAAA
The DNA here is from genome assembly GCA_039797015.1 of Bacteroidota bacterium. Lineage (GTDB taxonomy): Bacteria > Bacteroidota > Bacteroidia > Chitinophagales > Chitinophagaceae > JJ008. The sequence continues at coordinate 2,997 of JBDKIP010000061.1, read as the reverse complement.
ATATTTTTGATACTCATTCAATGTAGTGGCTCCCACAGCACGAAGCTCTCCTCGAGCCAACGCAGGTTTCAGGATGTTGGCCGCATCCATCGCCCCTTCGCCTCCACCGGCACCCACCAGCGTGTGGATTTCGTCAATGAAAAGGATGATGCCTCCATCGCTTTGTCCCACCTCCTTCACCACACTCTTCAACCGCTCCTCAAACTCGCCTTTGTATTTGGCACCGGCAATGAGCAGTCCCATGTCCAATGCATAGATGACTTTAGTTTTCAGATTCTCCGGTACATCTCCACTTACGATCCGATGCGCGATGCCCTCAGCAATGGCCGTCTTTCCCACACCTGGCTCGCCTACCAAGATGGGATTGTTCTTGGTGCGACGCGACAAGATGTGCAGCGTACGGCGGATCTCTTCGTCCCGTCCGATCACCGGATCGAGTTTACCCTGCCGAGCCAGCTCATTCAAATTCTTGGCATACTTGTTCAACGCATTGAATTCGGATTGCTGGGTGGCCGAAGTAACCTTATCGCCTTTGCGTAGCTCCTTGACGGACTTGATCAGATCGTCCTCGTTCAATCCCGCATTTTTCAGCAGCGCAGCCGTTCCGTCGGTTCCTTGCAACAACGCCAACAGCAAATGTTCGGGCGTGACAAATTCATCGCCGAATTTGGAAAGGATCGAGCCCGCACGAAGCACCACCTGATTGGCATCGCGGCTGATCTGCTGGGCAGCCTCCCCCGAGGTTTTGGGTAATTTTTGAATCAGTTCCTCCAATTTGGGCAATACCACCCCAAGGGTCACGTTGTTCTTTTTCAACAGATAGGTGACGGGTGTATCCTCCTGCGCCAACAAGGCTTTGAGGAGATGCGCGGTTTCAATGTTTGGACATTGCGCATTGAAGGCCAGTTGCTGCGCTTGTTGAACCGCCTCCGCTGCTTTTATGGTAAAATTTCCTAAGTTCATAACAGACTATTTTTGTACAAATACCTGCTCAAAACCCAATCCAACCCCTCAAACCCCGTTACTATGTCAGTTTTAAGAAGATACCTCTGCCCCTTAGTCATTCTTTTTCTTGCGGGACTGCTACAATTGCAGTCGGTACAGGCGCAAACCAACTGGGATGAGCTCACCACGTTCATCACCACCAACCAAAAAAAGCTCGGTACCGATTTCGTGGTACTGATCTGGAACAAAGATTCCCTGCTCTACAAAAAAGAAATGGGAGAATTCAACACCAAAACACAAGCGCCACTGGCCAACGCCAGCAAATGGCTAACGGCCGCCCTCACCATGAAGCTGGTGGAAGAAGGAAAGATCAGCCTCGACGACCCGGTGGTGAAATACATTCCTGAATTCGGCAAATATTTCAAAAGCTACATCACCATCCGGCAGTGTTTGAGTCACACCTCCGGCATTGCAGACGATGACCGTCTCACCAAAAAAACCTCCAAACTGGAATCGCTCGAAGAAGAAGTGAATGGCATGGCCACCCGAAAGATCCGCGCAAATCCCGGAACGGATTTTTGGTACGGTGACGTCGGACATAATATTGTGGGACGCATACTCGAGATCGTCACCAAAAAAAGATTCGATGCACTCATCAAGACCAAACTGCTGAACCCTCTCGCGATGCGCCGCACCAGCTTCACCAACCTGGATGGTGGTCCGGTCAATCCCTCTGCCGGCGCGGTGACCAATGCCGACGATTGCATGCGCTTTCTGGTGATGCTGCTCAACAACGGTAAAGTGAATGGCACTCCACTCCTCTCCCCGGAATCGATCGCTGAATTGCGCACGATCCGCACCGAAAACATTTCCATGCGTTTCGTGCCCAAATCGGCACAGGGATTTCAATACGCTACCGGCGCCTGGGCCATTGAACAAAAAAATGGCGTAGCGGATGTCCTCAGCAGCATTGGTATGTTCGGCAATTGGCCGGTGATCGATTATTGCCACGGATATGCAAGCATGGTACTGACCAAAAACACGCTTAGCGAAGAACGTGCGGACCTGCATCAACAAGTACGTGAACTGATCGCAGCTCGCCTGCCGTCCATTTGTAAATAAGGCGAACCCTCATGCCTCATTTGAAAGCCTCACCGGGTCTCTTACAACAGCGAAGCCAACAGATCAAAGCATTGGCCATGCAGTTGGGATTCGATGCGTGCGGCATTGCCATTGCCCGACGGTTGGACGACGATGCGCGTCGGCTCGAACATTGGCTGAACCAAGGCCACCAAGGCGGCATGCAGTACATGGAACGACATTTCGATCTGCGCGTCGATCCCACGCTGCTTGTGCCCGGCGCCTGTTCCGTGATCACCTTGCTCTACAATTATTTTCCGGAGCAAACACAAGAAACAACCGAGGCAAAAATTTCCAAATACGCATACGGAAAAGATTATCACGACATCATTCGAGCAAGACTGAAGGAGTTCCTGCATCAGCTCGAATCGAACATCGGTGAAGTGGCCGGAAGAGGATTCGTCGACTCCGCCCCGGTGTTGGAACGGAGTTGGGCACAACAAAGCGGACTGGGCTGGATCGGTAAAAATGGAAACCTGATCCACAAACAAAAAGGATCGTTCCTATTCATCGCCACCCTGATCACCGATCTGGAGCTTCAACCTGACAACCCATTCCCTACCGATCATTGCGGCACCTGCACAAGGTGCATCGATGCGTGTCCGACCCAAGCCATCTTACCCGGACCCATCATCGCCGGCAACAAATGCATCTCGTATTTCACCATCGAGTTAAAAGAAAAGATCATCCCGGCCGACATGAACGAAAAATTTGACGGCTGGCTTTTCGGATGTGATACCTGTCAGGATGTTTGCCCCTGGAATCGTTTCAGCAAACCCACGCAAGAACCTGCGTTCGATCCGTTGCCCGGACTCCTCAACCTAACTACGAAAGATTGGGAAGAAATGACTGAAGAAATTTTTGCGGATGTGTTTAAGGATTCACCCATTCAACGAACCGGCTATGAAGGCA
>JBDKIP010000060.1:0-6231 GCA_039797015.1 Bacteroidota bacterium | reverse complement strand
ATCATTTTCTCCTCCACGGTTCTGGACACCGCCGATACCCCCGGCCAGGCAGCCAATCGACCTTGCAGCTCATCCGACACGTCAATGAATTTTCCATTGGCCGGCAGGATGCGGATCTCCGGATAAAAATCAGAATAGAGCGATTTGACCAGCCCTTCAAATCCATTGAAGACACTCAACACCAATAATAGGGCAGCCGTTCCCACGGCAATGGCCACAACACTCGTCCATGCGATCAGCGAGATCGCTGTGGTGGATTTCGGTGAACGAAAATATCGCCAGGCAAAACGTAGATACAAACAAATTGAATTTAGGATTCAGCGGAAGTTCCTTCGCCGGGCTTGGACTCCTGTTCGATGCGACGAAACAATTCCTCCATCTTGAATACATGGTCCAACGTATCATCCCGAAAGAATTTCAACACCGGTATGTTTCTCAGCTGATGTCGAACCTGCCCGGCCAACTCTTTTTTGATCTCCGGCAGGCGATCCGTGATTCGTTTGAGTGCTGCCTCCACATCGGAAACCTGAAAAAAACTGAGGTAGAACCTTGCCTCCAACAGATCGGGTGTAACCTTCACTGCCGAGATGGAGATCATGCCGCCATCCAACATCGACAAGCCCAGCAACTGAAAGATCCGATTCATTTCCTCATTCAATAACCCGGCGATCTGCCGCTGACGTTTTCCTTCCTCCATATCGATTCAATTGATGATGATAACTACGACCAAAGCCCGATCGCTGGCCTAAAATTAGTTACTTTGTCCCGCATGCGCACCTACGCCCGCATCTTCCATTACCTCCGTCATCAAACAGGCTCCATCATTGGATACCTGATCTGCATCCTGTTTTCAATCCTTTTTTCGATCGTCTCCTTTGGCATGCTGGCTCCTTTTTTCGATTTGATCTTCAATGGCGACAACAGCCGACTGACCCAGCCGGCCGACAACGCCATCATGGAAACCATCCGCCAACTATTGTTGAAACAAGTAGACGCCCTCACCCCCATTGCCACCCTCGGCATCATCTGCCTGATCATCCTACTCTCGATCGGGTTCAAAAATGGATTCCTGTATCTGTCCTTTTACATTTTGAATCCGATGAAAAATCGGATCATCCATCGGTTGCGTTCAGACATTTATCAGAAGGTGCTCACCCTGCCCATCGGCTATTTCACCGAACAACGGAAAGGCGATCTGATGAGCCGGTTGACGAACGATGTATATGAGGTGGAAAACTCGCTGGTGGGTGCGTTGGAGGGTTGGGTACGCGATCCCATGACCATCCTCATCAATTTCATCGTCCTCTTTTTCATCAGTCCCTCCCTGACCCTCGCCATTCTTGTCTGCATCCCTGCCATCGGATTGATTTTGGGACGCATTTCGCGCCAACTGAAAAAAACCTCCCAGGAAGCCGCCGAGAAGCAAGGGGAGTCGCTCAGCGTGCTGGATGAAACCCTGCTAGGTCTTCGCATCATCAAATCATTCAACGCACAATCCTGGATTCAAGGACGTTTCGAGCGGGCCAACGATGATCTCCTGCACGCGCGCAACCGCATCAGCCGCCGCCGCGACCTCGCCTCTCCGGTATCCGAAGTGCTGGGCGTAGGTGTGTTCGTGGGCATCTTGTGGTTTGGGGGGCAAAGTGTGCTGAACCAAGAGATCGCTCTGGCCCCACCCTCTTTTCTCGCCTACCTCGCCCTCTTCTACAACATCATCAATCCCGTCAAATCACTCTCCACTTCCTTCAGCAACATGCGCAAAGGCTCGGCCGCCATTGCCCGCATTGAAGAGTTGTTAGGCACCCCACAAACCATCGATGAAAATCCGAATGGAAAAATTCTAGGCGGATTCCATCAGCAGATCGAATTCAAAAACGTCCGCTTCGCGTACGGGGAGAAATTGGTGCTGAACGATATTGATTTCATTCTGCCCAAGGGAAAAACGATCGCACTGGTGGGCTCTTCCGGATCCGGAAAATCCACCTTGGCCGATCTGCTCGCCCGATTTCATGACGTAACGGACGGACAAGTACTGATCGATGGTGTCGATATTCGGGAATATGCATTGTCATCGATCCGACAGCACATGAGCCTGGTGACACAGGAAGCCATCCTCTTTAACGATTCCATCGCCAATAACATTTCCCTTGGCATTTCAGATGCGCCTAGACAACGGATCGAGGAAGTCGCCCGCTTGGCGAATGCGGACGGATTCATCCTTCAAAAAGCACAGCAATACGATTCCAACGTAGGTGACCGAGGCAGCAAGCTCAGCGGCGGTGAACGTCAGCGGCTCACCATCGCCCGTGCACTCTTGAAAAATCCCTCTATACTGATTCTCGATGAAGCAACCTCCTCCCTCGATACCGAAAGCGAACGACTGGTACAAGAAGCGATCAACAATGTGATGAAAGACCGAACCAGCCTGGTCATTGCCCATCGACTTTCCACCATCCGTCATGCCGATGAGATCCTCGTGATGCAAGAAGGAAAAATCGTCGAACGCGGAAGGCACGAAGACCTCATCGCGCAGAACGGATATTACAAAAAATTGGTCGACCTGCAGGAATTGCAATGATCAGCGCTGTATCGCCCGCGCGATCACCAACTTTTGAATCTCGGAAGTTCCCTCCCCAATCGTACACAATTTCGCGTCGCGATAAAATTTTTCGACCGGAAAATCCTTCGTGTATCCATATCCGCCAAATATCTGCACAGCCTCATTCGCCACTTTTACCGCCACCTCACTGGCATAATATTTCGCCATCGCCGCTTCTTTTGTCATGGGCAGATGCTGTTGCTTTTTATACGCCGCTTGATCGGTGAGCAGATCCGCTGCTTCGATCTCCGTAGCCATATCCGCCAACTTGAATCCGATGGCCTGAAATTGTGCAATGGGTTTTCCAAATTGCTCTCGCTGCTGAGCATACACCAGCGCCGCTTCATATGCGCCCCTGGCGATGCCAAGCGATAATGCCGCAATGGAAATGCGACCTCCGTCCAAAATTTTCATCGACTGATGAAATCCGTCCCCCACCTCTCCCAACCGATTTGCATCCGGAATTCTGCAGTTATCAAAAATCATTTCAGCGGTTTCACTGCAACGCATCCCCAACTTATTCTCCTTTTTGCCGGCTAAAAACCCGGGTGTTCCGCGTTCCACGACAAAAGCAGTAGCATTGTTTTTCGTGCGGGGATCACCGGTACGCGTGATCACCACCGCGATCTCGCCGCTGATGCCATGCGTGATCCAATTCTTGGTCCCATTCAGCACCCATTCATTTCCATCACGCACGGCTGTGCAACGCATGTTGCTGGCATCACTGCCCGTATTGGCCTCCGTCAATCCCCAGGCACCGATGGCTTCGCCGGTAGCCAGCCGAGGCAACCATTTTTTCTTTTGCTCCTCATTTCCGAAGGCAAGGATGTGTCCGGTACAGAGGGAATTGTGTGCCGCCACACTAAGACCCACCGATCCACAAACCTTGGCGATCTCCACGATCGCAGCCTTATACTCCGCATAGCCCATGCCGGATCCGCCATACTCCTCCGGCACCAACACCCCCATGAGCCCTAACTCACCGAGTTGACGAAACACCTCCCGCGGAAAAAATTGGGCCTCGTCCCATTCCATTACATGGGGACGAATGGCTCGCTCCGCAAAATCACGCGCCATCTGCGCAACCTGTTTGGTCAGTTCAGTTGATTGAAAATACATATCCCAAAAATCGGGAATTTCTCCTTAATACGAACAACTGTTAGGATTATTAAGTCAGCCGAATCTCCTGGCCGTCGTATGCCAGCTGAAAACCCGGCGGCAGTTCGGCATCGATGACTGCCTGTTGACCCAACTGATGCGAAATGTGTGTGAAATAGACGGTAGGCACCTCCAGCGACTGCGCCAGTTGGATCGCTTCTGAGAGGGTAAAATGAGAAAGATGCTTTTCTTTTCGAAGAGCATTCAGCACCAGTACCCGACTGCCCCGAATCTTGTCCAGTTCCGACTCCTCGATGAAATTGGCATCCGTGATATAGGTAAAGTCGCCAAACCGAAAGCCCAGGACCGGCATGCGCAAATGCATGACGCGGATGGGCATGACAGGTATGTCGCCTACCGAAAAGGGTTCATCCCCGATGGTAAACAGATCTATATCGGGCGTGCCCGGATACTTTGTATCCGAAAAGGCATAATAAAAATCACGGCGGACTGCCTCCTCGGTACGCGGGTCGGCATAAAGCGCCATCGGACGTTGCTGAAAATGATTGTATGCGCGCACGTCGTCCAAACCGGCGATGTGGTCTTTGTGTGCATGTGTAAGGAGAATGGCATCCAGTGACCGCACGGAGGTGCGCAACATTTGTGTTCGAAAATCCGGACCTGCATCGACGACCAGGGAAGTTTGCTCCGATCGGATCCAAATGCTGGAACGCAAGCGCTGGTCGCGTGGATCGGCTGAAACACAAACCGGACAAGAACAACCGATCATGGGCACCCCGCTGCTGGTGCCGGTACCTAAAAATGTTATGGAAAGAGTAGGTGCAATCAAGCGCTTATCAGGCAGCTGTTTGAGTGGCGACTTGTGTTCTGATTTCTTCGAAGAGTTTCCGAAGATCCTCTGGCAAGATCACCGGATCGATCTCCAATTGGGGGATCAGCTCCACCAAGGTATTGATGCGCCCCTCTGTTTGAAGAAATTTGTTCAGCACAATTACTTTTTTGGATTCCAGGATGCAATAGCCACTTTGGAAATTGCCGCGTTCATAACGAAGAATGTAACCGGCTTGTTCGGGAATGGCGTGTAACTTATCGAGGGTAGATTGTGTGTATTTCATAGTCCGTTGGCGCTAAATTAAATGAATGACGAACGGAACAACAATCCGTTTTTCCACATCAGTCCCGGGTTTCCAACACCACAAAGGGAACGATCATTTCCTCCAGGCTCACCCCACCGTGTTGAAAGGTATTGCGATAGTATTGGGCAAAATGATTGTAGTTGTTGGGGTAGCAGAGATAGCGATCCTCCCTTGCAAAAATATAGGACGAGTTGATGGTAGGAACCGGTAACCCCGCTTGGCGCGGATCCCGAAAGTCCAAGACATCTTTTGCCTCATATTGCAAGTTGCGTCCATGCTTGTACCGGATGTTGGTACTGCTTTGCCGATCGCCCAGGACACGACAGGGCGTCCGCACCCGGATGCTTCCATGGTCAGTTGCCAGTACGATGCGTATTTTTTTATCTGCCAATCGTTTGAGGGCCTGGTGCAGGGGTGAATGCTCGAACCAGGAAGCCGTAATGCTTCGATAACTCATCTCGTCGCTGGCCAATTCTTTGAGCACCTCCATTTCTGTACGGGCATGACTCAGCATGTCAACAAAATTGTAGACGATCACATTGAGGTCGTTGTCGAGCAGGTTGTGGACCTGATTGGCCAATTCCTGCGCCGCCTGATTGTTGACCACTTTGGTATAGGAAACTTTTAATGATTGCTTGCCCAGTCGTTTCAATTGATCGCGTAAGTACATTTCCTCTTCGAGATTCTTTCCGCCTTCTTCCTCATCGTTTTTCCAGGCTTCGGGGTATTGGGCAGCCATGTCGAGGGGACGAAGTCCCGAAAAGATCGCATTGCGCGCATATTGTGTGGCGGTGGGCAGAATGGAATAAAAACTATCCTCTGTCACCACCCGAAAACTTTCCGAAAGGATGGGCTGGATCGCACGCCATTGATCGAACCGCAGGTTGTCGATCAACACAAAAAAAAGCGGGCGCCCGGCCTCCAGTTGAGGCAGCACTTTTCTTCGAACGAGGTGATGGCTTAGAATCGGACCATCCGCTTCGGGTGAAGCCATCCAACCCGCATAGGATCGTTTGATGAATTTAAAAAACTCCGTATTCGCTTCTTGTTTTTGATTCTGCAACACCTCCTGCATTTCGGGACTGTCCGATTTTTGCATCTCCAACTCCCAATAGACAAGCTTTCGGTAGATGTCCATCCATTCCTGATGATCGGGATCGCTATTGAGCGCCGTAAACAAGTGACGAAATTGTTGTTGATACGCGGAGGTTGTCTTTTCGGCAACCAATCGCTTGTTGTCAATGATCTTTTTCAGACTCAACAACACCTGATTCGGATTCACGGGCTTGATCAGATAATCCGCGATCTGAGAACCGATGGCTTCATCCATCAGATTCTCCGTTTCATTTTTGGTGATCAGCACCACCGGCAATCCGG
>JBDKIP010000059.1:0-5483 GCA_039797015.1 Bacteroidota bacterium | reverse complement strand
GCTGCTTTGGCTACCGAAGGAATAGATCGTAGTCTTTCCGTTGGTGGGCAATTCAAAATTGTAAAAAGTGCTGAAGCTGTTCAGACCGGCATCACCGTGTCCGCGACGATAAATGTTCAGGGGCAATGCATCATCCAATACCTGACGGAAGGTTTTCGCAGAGCTGATGCCCTCGAAGGTCAGGTTGAGGAAGCCGCCTTTGTTGCCCATGGGCACACCGAAGTTCACGTTGGCGTTGAGTCCGCGGCCATCGATCTTCTTGCCATACTCATAATCTGTTTGCAGGCTCTCTTCGAACGCGGTGTTGTATTTGGGATCGTAGTAGCCGCTCATGCCGATGGAACCGGTGATCTCGTTGATCGATTTTTTGGTGACGATGTTGATGACACCGGCGATCGCATCCGAACCGTACTGGGCAGAGGCGCCATCGCGGAGAATCTCCACGCGATCGATCGAGGAAACAGGAAGGGCATTCAGGTCGGTACCGGAATTGCCGCGACCGCGTGTACCGAATACAGCCACGAAAGCGGTTTGGTGACGACGCTTGCCATTTACCAATACGAGGGTTTGATCGGGACCGAGTCCACGCAGCGTAGCCAGATCGATGTGATCGGCTCCGTCGCTACCCGATTGTTTGTTGTAGTTGAAGGAAGGCGCCAGGTAGTTGAGGGTAGATGTGAGGTCCAGGCGTCCGGTGGTGGCCGTTGCTTGTCCCACATTGATCACATCCACAGGGGCCAGGGTTTCGGTCTTTACCCGACCGGCGCGACGCGTACCCACCATCACCACTTCTCCCATGGTTTCGGTGGCCGTGGCCATCTTCACGGAAACGGTGGCAGATTTTGCCGATACGGTTTGTTTTTGATATCCGATGGAGGTGATCTCCAACAGGTCATCTTCGGCAGCAGCCAGGCTGAACGAACCATCGGCACCGGTGAGGGCCATTTTACCCGATTTCTGGGCTTTGATGGTTACGCCAGACAGCGGCATGCCGTTCGCGTCAAGGATTTTTCCGGTGACCATCCGCTGGGCCATTACAGCCAGGGTGGTGCACACAAAAAGAGCGGCCAAAAGGAGCGCCTTTCTCATAATGCAGTTGTTTGGTGAAATAATAGACTTAAAAGTAGGGGAAATAATCGGTATCCCCCGTTACTAATTTAGCCCATACGGCCCGGGTATACCTTTAGGGCGGCTTCCAGGCAATCCATGGCGGCCCCGAGGTCGGCTAAATTGAGTACATAGGCCAGTCGAACCTCATCCTTACCCAGTCCCTGTGTACCATAAAATCCGGTGGCCGGTGCCAGCATAACGGTTTGTTTTTCATGCCGAAATTCCTCCAGCAGCCATTGACAAAATTTGTCGGAATCGTCGATGGGCAAACGCGCGATCGCATAAAAAGCACCTCCCGGGTTCGGGCAGTAAACACCCTCCATCGCGTTGAGGCGATTCACCAGCAGGTCGCGGCGACGCAAATATTCCGCTTTGGGTTCATCGAAATAATGAGCGGGCAAATCCACGGCGGCTTCGCCGAGAATCTGGGCCAGTCCGGGCGGACTCAATCTCGCCTGCGCAAATTTCATTACCGCATCATACACGTTCTTGTTGCGGGTTACGAATGCACCGATCCGTGCCCCGCAGGCACTGTATCGCTTGGAGATCGTATCCATTACAATGGCGTGCTGTTCCAATCCTTCCAATTGAAGGGCACTCACGAAGGTGCCGCCATAACAAAATTCTCGGTAGGCTTCGTCGCTGAACAGATAGAGATCGTATTTGAGGCAGAGGTCGCGCAGCGCCTCCAACTCGGCACGACTGTAGAGATAACCTGTTGGGTTGTTCGGATTGCAAATGACGATCGCTTTCGTTTTAGATGTGATCTTCTTTTCAAAATCCGCAATGGGCGGCAGGGCAAATCCATTTTCGATCTGGGATGTGATGGCCACGACGGTTACGCCGGCGGCACAGGCAAATCCGTTGTAGTTGGCATAGAAGGGTTCGGGGATGATCACTTCGTCGCCCGGGTTGAGACAAGCCAAAAATCCAAATTGAATGGCTTCGCTGCCGCCGGTGGTGATCAGGATCTGGTGATGCGTAATCTCGATGCCAACCCCTTTGTAATACTCGACTAATTTTTTTCGATACGATTCATTGCCGGCGCTGTGACTATACTCCAATACTTTGATATCGGCTTTCCGTACCGCCTCCATGATCGCGGGGGGTGTTTCGATGTCGGGTTGTCCGATGTTCAGGTGATATACTTTAACGCCTGCATGTTTCGCGGCTTCGGCAAAGGGAACGAGTTTTCGGATCGGGGAGGCGGGCATTTCGGCACCGCGTTGGGAGATCTGTGGCATGGGGCGAAATTACTGCTTCGGTCCGAGTTGGCACAAGGTCAATTCCTACCTTCGCCACAAATAAATTCATCGCAATGAAGAGGACCACCTTGTTGTTTGCAACGCTTTTTACGGGCATGCTGTTTGCGCAGGATGTCGAATACAAAAAAGGAAAGATCCTGGTGGATGGCACAGAATACCTAACCCTGGAGGTGATCAAAATGAATATGGGACTCACCAAAAATTTTGAAGTCTTCACGCCGGCCGGGGTGAAGGTGGCAAGTGCAGAAGTGAATGCCACGAAATACGAATCGGACAAGAACGATAATTCCTTTCTTTATTACGACGTCACTTTCTACCCATCGCAAATCAAAGCGGTGTTTAAAGTGGCTTCGTTGGGACAAGAAAAATCCTTTGCCCAGCTCATGGGCAGCAGCGGCATCTTGGTGAACAACAAACCGGATGAGGCCAAGATCCAGGCCTTCATTGCCCGCCGCGCCACCACGCCTAAATTATTCGTGGATTATTCGCCTGTTCCCCGCAATCGTGCCTGGCCCATTGACATCAAAGCAGATCGGCAGATCACGCAAGAGAGTAAGCTGATCGGTTATTTCACGGCCAGTTATGCAGATGGAAACGGACCGGATAGTTATCAGTTTTATTTGCCCAGCGGGGTTCGTCTCGCCGATCTTTCGTTTGTGGGCGGCAACAATGCACAAGCCTTCGATCTGTATACGCATAAGGACAAAAACAAGCGCGTCGTGGCCATTCCCACGAAGGACAAGATCCTCGCAGCCGATCAAAGCATCGATAAAAACTATTTCACCCTGAAACGTATCGTGAAATGGTTGGTCGACAATCAGATTTTATGATCGTATGCATGCATGCATAAAAAAGCCCCGCAACGCGGGGCTTTTTTATTTGATATGGTGTTCGCTTATTGCTTAGGCACTTGCTTTTTGATCGCCTCGTAGGATTCTGCGCTCAATACTTCTCCTGTGATCTGAACGGTTTTGGTTTGGTCGATGCCGGCAAATTTCACGTATACATCTTTCGTGAAAGGGGCAACCGCAGCAGCATTGTACTGTACTTTCAATTTAGCAGTAGCACCGGGGAGGATCGGTTCAGTGATCTTCTCGGGGGTGGTGCATCCGCAGCTGGCCCAACTGTTCTCTACCACGAGGGGCTTGGTGCCGATGTTTTTGATCTCAAAAAAGTACGTCACGGGTTCGCCTTGTTTGATCTTGCCAAAATCATGTTTTTCAACATTCATTTTAACGGTCTCTTCGATTTTCACTTGTGCCATGGCGGCAACAGAAACAAAAAGGGCAGCGGTCAGGATCCAGATCTTTTTCATGGTAGTTGATTTATTAACGGGATTGTTTTTTAAGAAGGTCAACAGAAGCATTGCGGGGAGCGGGTCCTTCCGGCGCACGCCATACATTGCCGGCAACGGTAAATTGCTTGATGCGCTCGCCGTACATGATGGTTACCGGCTTTTCAAATACACCTTCCGCAGCGGCATTGTACCCCACGCGAATGATGGTGGTTCCACCCGGTGCGATGGCTTCACGGCTCCATTCGGGCGTCGTGCATCCGCAGGCGGCTTGTACATTGTCGAGTTTGATGGCTGTTTTGCCCACATTCTTGACCACGAAGTTGTGATACACGGGTTTGCCTTGTGGGATCTTCCCAAAATCATGTTTTAGTTCCGTCATCACAAGGGGATCCTCGCCGGTGGGCTTGGCGGCGGGCACATTGCCGTGATTGTGGCCATCGTGATCCGAGTGTGCTTGTGCGGTCAGACTCAGGGAGCTGACGGTCAACAAGGCGATCAAAAGGGGTTTTGCAAACATGGTTACAAATGTACAAAAAGATGCAAACCGGATCGGAAGGGTTGCATGGGTGGGTTCAATTTTAACGGGAAGGCAATAATTGGCCCTATTTTTGCCGTATGACCGAACAATCGTCTGCCGCAGAAAATGCCTTGAGTTTTGAGACTTTCCGATCGGAAGTGTTATCCGATTACAGACATGCCCGCATCAGCCGTGAAGCCAGCTTACTGGGTCGCCGCGAGGTGCTGGGGGGGAAAGCCAAATTCGGCATCTTCGGCGATGGAAAAGAAGTGGCCCAGGTGGCCATGGCCAAATATTTTCAACCCGGTGATTTTCGCAGCGGCTACTACCGTGATCAGACCTTTATGCTGGCTGCCGGACTCACCACGGTCCGCGAACTCTTCGCTCAACTATACGCCGACCCCAATCCAGCCAATGAACCGGCTAGTTCGGGCCGACAAATGAATGCCCATTTTGCCACCCCTTTCCTCAACGAAAATGGCGACTGGTTGCCGTTGGCAAAGTTCAAGAACGTATCGGCGGATTCTTCGCCCACGTCCGGACAAATGACCCGCGCCCTTGGACTGGCCTTCGCCTCCAAGTCATTCCGCGCCATTCCCGCCTTGCACTCGATGGAAGAGCTCTCGAATAAAGGCAATGAAGTTTGCTTTGCCACCATCGGCGATGCCTCCACCAGTGAAGGTCATTTCTGGGAATCCATCAACGCCGCCGGTGTGTTGCAAGTGCCCTTAGCGGTGTTTGTGTGGGACGATGGATACGGCATCTCTGTCCCCAAGAAATACCAAACCACCAAAGGGTCGATCTCCGAAGCATTGGCCGGTATGCAGGCGGATGCGGAAAAAACGGGTCTGCGGATCTACACCGTGAAGGGATGGGACTATGCCGCTTGTTGTGAAGTGTTTGAAGAAGGGATCCGGATGGCGCGTCAATACCATACTCCCGTATTGTTTCACGTGGAGGAGTTGACCCAACCACAAGGACATTCCACTTCGGGAAGTCACGAACGATATAAATCGGCGGATCGCTTGCAATGGGAAGAGCAATGGGATGGGCTGCGTAAAATGCGCGAGTGGATCATCAGCAACGGGCTCGCCGCGGAATCCGATTTGAGTGCCATCGATCAGGAGGCCATTGAGTTGGTGAAGCAGCAGCGCAGCGAAGCATGGGCGCAGTTCAATGATCCCATCCGAAAGCAAGTCGACAAGGCAGCTGAATTGATCGACTCGTTGGCAAGTGCTTGTCCCGAGCACACCACTGCCCTGCAATCAATCGCATCGGAACTCCGTGCCAACCG
>JBDKIP010000058.1:0-3780 GCA_039797015.1 Bacteroidota bacterium | reverse complement strand
ACCAAACCAAAGCGAAGAGCAGTCAGGATGTGTTGAATCATCCAATTCGCCTCGACGATAAATTAAGCGGCTTATACAACCAAGTACGTGCCGGGTCGGGCGGGGTCACCAAGCAATCAGCCGATGCGTATGCAGAAATTGGCGGGAAGATCCGGGAAGCGTTGAGCCGTTTGAAAAAAGTCGAAACGGAGCAGGTACCGGCGATCAATGCAAAAGCGTTGGAGTATAAACTTCCGGCTATTAATTGGTGAATCGGCGCGTACGGGCCTTCATCAGTTCAATGGCATGTTCCTTGCTTGGAAACATGTTGTGCAGGTTGACCAGGTGATCGGCAAGTTTGTCGTATCGCTTGCCCATCAGCCAAAGAAAGATGTGTAGGTAGTGAATGCCATCGAAAATGAGGATCTTATCCTTGGCATAGCGCTCGGTGTGTTTCAGGAATTCATTCGGGATCTCCGTGTAGTGAAGGGCTGGACGTGTATGGTGCACTTCGTGGTATCCATCGTTCCAGCAGGTGTGATTGTATTTGGTATTGATGCAATTGATCGTGTTTTCATCCGGATTGTTGGGATCGATGAACGCATGCTGCGACCAATTTCCGAGCATCATCACAATTCGGGCAAAAAAGAAGGGGATCAAGAATACAAAAAGGGTGGCTTGCCAATTCACAAACCACAATCCGATGCAAAACAGGTAGTAGCTGACCTCACCGAATGTGAGTCGCATGTAAAACTTCTTCCGCTTTCTGCTGAAAAAGTATTCAAAGGTATCGACCACTCCAAGCGCCAAAAACCGGCCAACATATTTTAAGAAACCCCAGAGGCTATCTCGTTGATAGCGCATGGTAGAGCTGGCATCTTCGTCGTGGTTGTTCTCTACGTGATGCATGCCCATGTGGTGCACAAAATAGGTTTCAGGGGTATGGCCGAAGAAGGGACAAACCACCCAGATCACATAATTGTACATCCAGGTGTAGGGCTTTTTGAAAAGTTTGCGGTGGCTGATGCAATGCAACATCAACCCAAATCGCCCCTTATAATACATTTGGGAAGCATAGAAATAAGGAACATACAACAACCACCATTGCCAGCCGGCGAGTAAGGGTGTGAACAGGATGATGGCTGCCGGAATCACCAGTAGGTGAATGCCGGTAAGCATGTGGATGAATGGCAGGTCGCGTTCATCGTTGAGGTAGTTGAGCCAAAAACGTTCGTAACGAGAAAACTTTTCAGGCCGGGTGTAAGTCGGGTCGGTAAGAGTGGGCAAGGCACGCATGAGAAAGGTCGGATGTATCCATCCGCTGATATTTTTGTTTCCTGACCAAATTAAGGAAATTCCATTGATGCGGTTACGATTGTTTAGGCAGCTTTCGGACACCGGTGTTGGCGCCGCCATCCAGGCTTAAACTGATGGGCAAATTTGATTTCCATTGTCCGCGGGTGAAGTCTGGCACATCTATCGACGTGCCTCTTTTTTTGACAGACTTTTCGCTCAGCGGCACAATGACGCTCCAGGCAGCGGCATCATATACGTCCTGGTCAAGGGGCAATCCATTTCGCAAACAGTCGATCAGTCGCCAGTCCATGATGAAATCCATTCCGCCATGTCCACCCACCTCTTTGGCTATGTTGCCGATGTGCTTGACGATGGGGGGCGTATATTTTTCTTCTAGTTTGCCAAACTCCTCTTTACTCACCACGCTGTGGCCAAATGCAATGCGTTGTGGGGAGGGCCATTTCTGCGCCATGCCTTTTGTGCCGCTCAACAGGTGGATGCGGGAATAGGGGCGGGGGGTGGATACATCGTGCTGGATCATCATCGTTTTTCCTTTGATCGTTTTGATGATGGTTGTATTCATGTTGCCGCGGAAAGATTTTCCTTCAAATGGTTTCCAGATCGGATCTTGTTTCGCTTTTTCGGCAGCCATTGAGGCCAGCGAAAAATCGCCCGTGCTGATGCTGGTCAAATAGTCCATTCGGTCGCCGCGATTGATGTTCAGGCATTGCGCGATGGGGCCGATCCCATGTGTCGGGTACAAACTTCCATTTCGTCCAACATTCTCTTTCAATCGCCACTGATCGGCATAGGCATTTTTATTAAAGAGCCAGTCTTTGCTCAGGTCGTGGATGTAGGCACCCTCTGCGTGTACGAGTTCGCCGAATAACCCGTTTCGTGCCATGTTGAGTGTGAGCAACTCAAAAAAATCATAGCAGCAATTTTCCAGCATCATGCAATGACGCTTGGTTTTTTCGGAGGTTTCGACCAACGCCCAGCAGTCTTCGAGCGTTTGTGCAGCAGGGACTTCTACGGCCACATGTTTGCCGGCCTTCATGGCCCGCAGAGCGATCGGCGTGTGCAAGTGCCAGGGGGTTGGTGTATACACCAGATCCAGATCGGCTTCGTCGCAAAGGGCTTTCCATCCTTCTTCACCGGAGTAGCCGATCGCTTTTGGTCTGCCAAGTGCGGTCAGTTTTTTTTGAGCGGCTTCTACCCGGTCGATGTATTTATCACACAGCGCCACGATTTCCACACCTTCGATGTAGCTAAGTCTTTCTACTGCATCGATTCCACGCATACCCAGACCAATGATCCCGATGCGTACTACCTCCAGCTTGGGTGCAGCATAGCCGCACATATTGAAAGCGTTCTTCCTAGGTTGATCGGAGAGGGTAGCCAGTGCCGGATCGGCGGTGGCGATCAGGGTGGAACCCGCGGCAAGTTGACGCAGGAATTTTCTTCTGTTGCTTGACATGTTGATTCGAGGATGAAAAGGGAAGTTATCAAATATTCCCTCAACCCGTCATCAGGGTTCCATCAGATCCGGGCGACGTTCCTGTGTGCGTTGTATGGATTGTTCATGGCGCCACTCTTCGATGAGCCGGTGATTGCCACTCATCAGTACCTCAGGCACCTTCGATCCGCGGAAATCTTCAGGTCTAGTATATACAGGAGGCGCTAATAGGTCATCTTGGAAAGAGTCGGTCAGCGCGGATGTTTCGTCATTCAATACCCCGGGCAAGAGTCGGCCGATCGCATCCACGATGAGGGCAGCAGGGATCTCGCCCCCACTCAACACAAAGTCACCGATGGAAATCTCCAATGTCACGAATTGATCGCGGATGCGTTGATCGATGCCTTTGTAATGTCCACAGATCATCAGCAGGTCGCCTCCCAGCGAGAGTTGATTGGCCATGCGTTGGTCGAATCGTTTGCCATCAGGGGTCAGATAAATGATCTGGTCGTAGCGACGAGTTTGGGAAAGTTCCTCAATGGCCTTGGCCAGCGGTTCGCACATCATCACCATACCGGCTCCACCACCATATTGATAATCATCCACCTGTCCATATTCATTGACCGCCCATTTCCGGAGTTGATGAACCGCTATGCTCAGTAGCCCTTTGTCCTGTGCACGTTTCATCATGCTATGGGCAAATGGGCTTTCGAGTAGTTCGGGAAGCACGGTAAGGATGTCGATGTGCATGCGGCAAAGATACCGATCGGGCTAAAATAGGAGACCCCCGGGGAACCGGGGGTCGGCCTTGAAACAAAAACCAACGATAGCTCCCGAAGGGCTGCCATCTAAATTTCACCTCTGAAGCAAACATAGGTACCGGGGGGGCATGCGTGAATGGTCCTTCATCAGGAAAAAATCTGATCCGTGTCAGGAAAAGCCTTTGTCTGTGGCGATGAACCCTGTATTTTGTAGAGCAATCGAGATACATGCGTCCGGTCCGACAAACAACCGTAATCCTAGCCTCGCTGGGTCTATTCTTATTGACC